>NZ_LR732538.1 GCF_902506425.1 Novosphingobium sp. 9U
CGAAGGAGCCAGTCTCGCTTGAAAGCCCCGTCGGCGATGAGGAAGACAGCCACCTCGGCGACTTCATCCAGGATGTCGATGCAGTGATCCCGGTCGATGCGGCGATCCAGTCGAACCTCAAGGAAATCGTCACACGCAGTCTCGCATCGCTTACCCCGCGCGAGGAACGCGTGCTGCGCATGCGCTTTGGCATCGGCATGGATACCGACCACACGCTCGAAGAGGTTGGCCAGCAGTTCTCGGTCACGCGCGAACGGATCCGTCAGATCGAGGCCAAGGCGCCGAGAAAGCTCCAGCACCCAACCAGGTCGCGTGTCATGCGCACGTTCCTGGACTAGGAACGCAATTGCCTCGAATGCGCGAGGCACAGAAGCAGGCGGGCCCGACTGATAGTTTCGAATGAGCAAGGCGGCGGGCCGCGAGGCGGACGAGGGGGGCGGTGGGCCAGAAGTTACATCAACACCGGCGATTGTAACGCTGGCCAGCTGGCGACTGCGCCTGCCCAAGCACCTGCAATCGTGCTCTGGTGATCAAGCTTCGCGCGAGCTGCTTAGCTTCATGCGACGGCCAGCGGCGCCGCTGGCTTTCCGAGCGCCGGGGGCGAGGCGTTCTAGAACCGTAAGTATGCGTGCTGCGGTGGAGCCAAGCGTTGTATGTGATTGACTGTAAAGTCGCGGCCGGCGAAGGTTCGGCGGGGAGAGGGCATGACAGCCACTGACAGCGTTAAACGAGCGATTCGGCCAAATGTGCCGATCGCGGAATGTCTGGTGCGCACTGCCTTGGCCGTCGTGATCCCTACTGGTATTCGGTGGTTTATCGACCAGGGAACTCTGGGTTCCCCGTTTCTGCTCTACTTTCCAGCGGTCCAGGCCATTGCCACGTTCCTTGGCTGGCGATGGGGTGTGGCCACAGCTTTGGGCAGCGTTGTTGCTGGAGCCTGGTTCTTCATGCCTCACATGAGCGGGTCACCGACCGCACTCTACAACGCATTGCTCATCGGTCTCTTCGGCGTTGCTTTGGCTCCGATGATCTTGATGGGACACCTGCTTCGCCAGTCTGTTCTCGAGAACTATGAGCGAGCTCGCCAGAACGAGGAGTTCAACAGAGAGCTGCAGCATCGCACGAAGAACTCGATCCAGATGGTCAGCGCCCTGGCGTCGCAGGCGAGCAAGGCGCCGGATCCAGCAGCTTTCTACGACAAGCTCGCCGCACGCTTGGGCGCGCTTGCGAAAGCGAACGAGCTGCTGCGGTATGGCGCTCTAAGCTCATGCGATATGCACGACCTCATAAGTGGCGCGTTGGCGCCATTCGCACGCGATCAGGTACATACACAGGGACCGAACTGCTGCGTGGCAAAAGACGCGTGCACACCGCTCGTCATGGCCTTGCACGAGCTTGGCACCAACGCTCAGAAGTACGGATCTCTCTCATGCTCAGACGGTCGAGTTGAAATCAGGTGGAAGACAACGGGTGATGAGATCGAACTCGTTTGGGAGGAGAGGGGTGGCCCGCCGGTTTCTGAGCCCACGAGACGAGGACTTGGCACTCGTTTAATCACGCAACAGTCGCAGTTCCGCGCGGTCTCATTGGCATTCGGCTCGAGCGGCTTGACTTGTCACATCAAGCTGTTTGCAGTGCGTTAGGTACTCGAGCTGGCCCATGATCTAGGAGCTCCAGTCCGTCGTGCTTGGTCGAGGAGCGTCCGCGATAGCTGAGCTGCCCCTATCGCTTGCACGGAGCGTCCTGCTCGATCCGTGCGGGTCAGATCCATCGACGAGCTTCTACCTGCTTAGGCTCACGAGAAAGCTGCAACATTGACTTGGGACCTGCTGCCCTGCCTCGGATGTACAGCTGGCGGGTCCCTGGTCCCAGCACGCACTATCTCGTGACGCAGAACTTGAGCGCCGCCTAGCCGAGCCGGGCTGCAGAATTGTCGTAAAAAATGCTCGCTATCAATCTTGACCGACTCAAGAGCCCTCCATATATGCCGCTTCACCGGACGAGACGACGCCACTGAGTGGCTCCATTGCCTGGTCGCCAACATGACGGACAACTAAGTCCCCCACCTGAAAAGCGGGGGATGATTGGTTGTCCGGCTTTACTGTTCGGCGGAGATGGTCGCCAGGGTTTCTTGGTGTTGATCTCGGTTCTTTGACATTGTTGGTTTTAGATGAAGGGACATGTGGGCGACGGCGCCCGGTCCGGGGGTCTTTGGGCTCCGGTAACCGGTAACAAGTCGATGCCTCA
>NZ_LR732539.1 GCF_902506425.1 Novosphingobium sp. 9U
GCATGCCCTGCACCACCTCGTCGACGACGATGCCGACGGCCTTCTCCAGGTTGTAGTCGAAGCCCTGGGTGCCCAAGCCGCGGATGGTGAAGCCGGCGCCGAGCTGTGGATTGAACGACACGCCAGGGGCGATGTAGGGGATGTCGGTCGCCGCCTTATAGCCGGAATTGCGAATGGCGTCCCGGCTGATGGCGACGACCGATACGGGGACGTCCTGAAGCCGCGCAGCGCGCCGCGTGCCTGTCACAATGATGTCGGGCGACTGTTCCGCAGGGTTGGCATCCGGTGCAGCGGCACTGACGTCGCCGGGCTCGGCCGAGGTATCGGCATAGGCAGCCTGCGAGGACATCAGGGCGATAGCAAGAGCTGCGGAAGAAATGTGATAGCGCATTAAACCCCCATATTGCTGGTCAAGGCGCCTCGGCATGGGAGGCGCACTTGCTCGGATGATGTTGATCTCCCTGCCCTCGCTTTCACTGGAGGGTTTATTGCTCCGGCCGATTGCCTCTCGACATCAAGCCCGTCACGAGACAGACGCTAGATTGCAACAAAGGGTGTTCCAATCCGATTGGGATCTCTGTTCGCTAGGCGAGCACTGCGCGGTGCCGTGTGTTCGCAGGGTCGTCGACCTCTGCTGTAGGCATCATCACCATATGGCCGAGCTCGTGCGTAAGCTTGAAGCGTTTCGCGCTCTGCTCAGATGTTTCTCCGCGCGACGATCACGCGAGCGGCGTCGCGCGCTTGGCGCACGACGCGCGGCGCGAAGCCGTCAATGTCGTCACGGGCAATCGAGAAACCCTTGGTGCCACGACTTCCGGGCGCATGTGGGCAGGCGCTCTATGGCCGATCATCCCAACTGAACGAATGGCTGATGTTGGGGGCGCTATTGGGCCACTGAATGGCCGGAACTGGGTCTTCGCCTTGTCCGGGCGGCTACATTGAAGCCACAGCGGCATTCTGCCGAGTTTGAGCTCTACGAAACCAGGATCATCTAGTTAGGACGTGCGCCAACAAGTTTTGGAAGGCCAGAGCTGTCGCCGCGACGTTCTTTGGAGAGACGCAACGCTCGTCGTCCTGCGCGACGTGGTGGTAGCGATGGGTACCGAACACGCCCGCGACGCTCGGGTAGCCAGCGGCGATGACCTCGCTCAGCTCCCCTGCGGCCAGCTCGTCGCTGGCATAAGGCGCCTCAAGCCCGGCCAAACCGGCGAACGTCGTCCTGGCGACGTCAAGGTAGGGTCAGCTAACCGAGAGGTAACGCTGAGCGTCGACGTTGGGGAGGGGCCGGCCAGTGCCCTCGTGCCAGTCCTGTGCGGCGACATTGGCGCCCAAGTGTAACCAAAACCTGGTTGCAGCAGGCAGCGGTGCTAGCGCTTTCAGGGACTCCGCGGCCCCGAGATACTCGTATTCGTGTCCGCTGTTGCAGACGAAGGCCAGGTTGTAGTTCTTCACCTGCTCGCGGGCCCAGCGTGCCAGCCACAGCCAGACCGCAACCCCAGGTCCGCGCTCGCCCGCGCAGCCGAACCAGCCCGAACGCGGCGTCGATACGACTAGCCACTGTGGCTTGCCGCGATCGAGCCGACCGATGAAGTTGAACGCGGGACGGGTGCCGCCGCGGCCGGAGAGCACCAGCGTGGCCGGTGCCCCGGCTTGCGCGGCGTTGCGGAACGGGGCCGCATCCTCGGGCGCCAGGAGCGCAACCGGCCCCAAGAACATCGGCTTGCGCCCGTCGGCGTTGAGCGCGATGATCTTGCCGGTCGGGCCGTTGGTGATCGCGATGACAGCCTTGGCGCCGCCGGCGAAGGCGGCGTCGATCGGCAACCGTACCGGCTTGGTGATCGCGGTGGACAGGCGGCCGAACGGCAGCTCGACCAGCGCGATCGCGCCTGCCAGGCTGGCGCTCGCGTATCCCTGCGCATCAACGCGCACCATGGGCCCGATCGAGCCTTCGGGGCCGGTCGGCCGGACTATGGGCTGTGGCAGGACGGGTGCGCGCAACGCGCCACTCACCAGTTCGCTGCGCTCCGCCTCGAAGAACGGCACGGAGACGGTCTGTCGCTCCAATCGGTAACTCAGCGTATCCAGCTCTCTGGCGAGCCAGTTGCCGCACGCCGTGTCGCCAGGGCCGCCGGCCTGCTTGTTGCCAAAGCCGATGTAAGACTTGAGATCGGCGGCAACTCTGTCCTGCGCCGCAGGAGCGATCCGAGCGGCGGCCAGCAACGGCATCGCCGCGCCTGCCGCCATGAAGCTGCGCCTGTCGGTAGTGGCCATCGGCTTGCTCCTTTTACCAGCGGTAGCTGATGCTGCCGCCAAACGTGCGCGGTTTGTTGTAGCGCACCGACAGCGGATAGCCCGCCTGCTGGAACTTCAACACTTCGACTTCCTGATCGGTGAAGTTGCGCAGGAACAGGGCGAACTGGAACTGCTTGTAGTCCAACCCCGCGCGCGCGCCGAAGATGTCGAAATCGGACATCGGAATGTACGGTGTCGCGAGCGTAACGGTGTCCTGTCCGCCACCGCGCTGCCCCGACCAGTTGACGTTGACGAAGCCGGCAAGCTCGTCCGCGATCGGCTGGCGGAAGTTCACGTTGGCAGAAATCGTCCAGTCGGGCACCTGGGCGACCTTCGAACCTTGCGTCGGCAGGCCGGCGATGCCGGTCGGCACCTTGTGGAACACAGCATGCTGGTTCGAGGCGTTGACCGCAAAGGAGAGCCGGCCGGTGCCCACCTCGAAGTTGCCGTCCGCCGCCACCTCGAAGCCGCGCGCGTGGATCGTGCCACCGTTCACGTTGAATAACTGCTGGGCGGTGCCGCAGGCGTTGGTGGTCGTGCAGCCATCGTTGATGCTGGTGATCGCGTCGGTGGTGCGCGACAGGTAGGCGGACGCGCGCACGAACAAGTTGGGCAGCAGGTTCGACTTGATGCCCGCCTCGTAGCTGGTGGTGTTCTCGTTGTCGTAGGTCGAAACGAACGGATTGGGCGCGGCTGCGTTGAAGGTGCCATTGTTCACAGCACCCGCGCGATAGCCGGTGCCGACCTTGGCGTAGAGCAGCGTCTGTGTGGCGTCGGATGTCTTGTAGCTTGCGGTCACCGTCCAGGTCGGCTGATCCGCCTTGAACAAGAAGCTGGTCGGCACTCCGACAAGGCGCGTGGTGTAGAGCGAGTACACCGTCAGCGCCGATCGCTTGGTGTCGTGCGAATAACGCCCTTCGCCCGAGATCGTTACCGGCCCGGCGGTGTACTGCAGCGACGCGTAGCCGGCAAAGCTGTTGACCCGCTGGCGCGTGTTGTTGTCGGTTCCGAATGCGTTGGGGAAGGGCGTGGGGCAGGCGGGCGAGGTTGCCAGCGGCTTTATGCAGACGGGTGCGGCGGGTGTGCCGGTGCACAGGCTTGCGCCCAGCCGGAACGTGCAGGGAGAGGTGACTGCCACGCGCCGATACTTGTCGCGCTGCACCAGCGCCTCCGCACCGAGCAGCCAGGAGAGCCGGCCTTCGTCGGCGCTGCCCGCCAGGTGCAGGTCCTGGTAGAACGTGCGGTCCTTCACATCGGTGGTGGTCTGGCCATAAGGATAGATGCCCAGCTGGCCAGACTGCTGCAGCGCGATCTCCGTTGCGAGGTCGACGGCCGCGGCGAACTGCTGGCTGGAACGCCAGCGGGTCGCCATCGTCGTGGAAGTGAGCTTGGCGAAGCTCAGGTCGTAGTCGGCGAGCAGCATGACGCGCTGCTGCTTCTGTTGAAGTCCGTCCTGCCCGCTGTGGGGTATGACGAAGCGCGACTGCACGAAGCCCTTGGGCAGCTGCGGGTTCACGCCACCACCGGGCACCACCAGGCTGTTGACGAAGCTTGGCAGGTCGAGGTCCTGCGCGTCGATCAGCAGGGTCGCGTCGAGCGGGCCGGAGCGGTAGCGGATCTGCCCGCGCGCGGTCCAGCCGCTGGTCCGGTCGTAGTACTTGTCGTTGGCGGGGTCATAGTAGAAGCCCTTGGTCTGGCCGTAAGTCTCGCCGCCGATCCGCATTGCGACCGTGTCGCTGACCTTCTGATTTACTACTGCAGCCAGGCGGTTCTGGTTCTGCTCGGTCGTGAAGATGTCCCGCACATAGCCGGAGTTGCGGAACGCCGGCTTGGCCAGCACGATGTTGACGACGCCGAACTCGGAGTTGCGGCCATAGAGCCCGCCTTGTGGCCCCTGCAGCACTTCGACCCGCTCCAGGTCGAAGTAGTCCAGCGTCTTGAAATTTCGGCCGCCCAGCGTGCTGCTGCCCACGTAAGCACCATTGACGAACAGGCCAACGCCCGAGTCCGCACTGGTCGCGCGCTGAGTACCAGATCCGCGAATCGACAGTTCGGCCAGGTTCTCCGACGCAACGTCGTTGAAGCGAACGCCCGGCGTGGTGTTGAGAAGATCGGCAGTGCCCACCACAGGACCCTTGGCCTCGAGCTGCTCGGCGGTAACGGCAGCGATCGTCCCCGGCACGTCGCGAATGCTCTCCTCCCGCCGACGCGCGGTCACCAGGATCTCACCCTGGTTGGTGGCAGATCCGTCCTGCGTCTTTACCGCCGGGCCGAACGGATCCTCCTGCGCGAGAGCTGGACCGGACGTGATCAGGGCGACCACCGCCGTCGAGATCAGGAGATTGCGCATCGTTGCCCCACTAGCTCTACCATTTGAGTTGACTTCTAATCAGAGGCTGGTTGCACAATGTCAACGCGATTGTTAGACAATTTGCACGATGGTACCTGAAAGCAAAACCTCATGAGCCGATCGACCATTTCCGCGTCGCTGACCTCCGACCAAGTTGCGGACGCGCTGCGCCAACGCATCCAGACGCGCCAGATCGCACCCGGCGCATGGCTTCGCGAGGTGCGCTTGTGCGAGGAGTTCGACGTCGGTCGTTCGTTGATCCGTCGGGCACTGCGTACGCTTGCGGAGGACGGCCTGGTGCGGATCCAGGAAAACCGCGGGGCCTGCGTGTCCGAGCCAACGATCGAAGAAGTGTTCGACCTCTATGAGGTGCGCGCTGCGCTCTACGGTCTGGTTGCGCGGTTTGCCTGCATGCGCGCGCCTGATGCCGCGATGGACCACATGCTTTCACGCATCGACGACCTGCTCGACGCTGCGCGCGAAGGTGCGTCCGCCGAGACGATCATGGAGATCAGCGAAGCGCTGTTCACGGCAATGACCACGCACGCCAGTGCCGATGCGCAGCGGATGGTCGAGGCGATCCGCCGCAAGACTCGCTGGCACTTCTCGTACTCGGCGCTGGCACTCAGTGCCGACGGTGCGGGCCCCTACCGCTTCTGGCGCGAGATCCGCGCCGGCTTCGTTGCGCGTGATGCAGCGCGGGCGAGCCAGGGCGCGCGCGACCTGATCCACTTCATGCAGCAGGCAGTCTCCAGCATCCTGCTGGCCAGCGGTACGCGCTTGCGCGCGCCCGGGATCGTTTCCAGCCAGTCTGATCGCGATGCGGCGGAGATCCTGGCATGACGGGGCTCATCGAGCATGGCTTCTGGCGTAGCCTCCTGGGCGTACTTGCGGCGCTCGGCATTGCTTGCAGCTCCGCCGTATGCGCGCAGCCCCCTGCTACGGCCGGGCGACCTGCTCGGGTCGCGACGGCGATGCAGGACCTGCTGGATTATGCCCGGAGCCAGAACACGACGGGTTTCCTGATCGTCCGGCATGGCCAGACCCTTGTCGAGCGAAATTGGCCGGCCCCTGCCAACGATCGCACTTTTCTGAGCTTCGCCTATGAGCGAAATGCCGATGGCGCGCTGCTCGAGGATGTCGCTTCGCAGCAGAAGAGCTTCGTCGCAGTGCTGCTTGCAATCGCGCAGGACAAGCGGCTGATCGACGTCAGCAAGCCGGTATCGCACTATCTGGGTGCTGGCTGGTCCAAGGCCGCGCCTGCACAGGAACGCGGTATCACGGTGCTGCATGTCCTGACCATGAGCAGCGGTCTGGACGAGCGGTTCGCCTTTGCCGCACCGGCCGGCTCGACCTTTTTCTACAACACGCCGGTCTATGCCACGACCAAGCGCATCCTCACGGCGGCGGTGAAGCGGTCGCTAGACGATCTCACGCGCGACTGGCTGACGGACCCGCTCGGCATGCGCGACACCGGGTGGCGGCAGCGGCCTTCCGCTCTGGCCGATGTCGGCAACGCGACCGGGCTGGTCACCTCGCCGCGCGATATTGCCAGGTTCGGAGCGATGATCCTGCACCGAGGGCTCGGCCCCGACGGGCGGCGCATCGTGTCCGAGCAGGCCATTCGCGCCATGTTGGAACCATCGGCCACGAACCCGGCATATGGCAGACTATGGTGGCTGAACGGCAGCGCCTTTACGGCACGGGCCGGGGGCGGCCGCAAAGCCGGCCCCCTGATTGCCACGGCACCGCCGGACACGGTAGCCGCGCTCGGCGCCCTCGATCGCCGCCTCTACATCGTTCCGAGCCTCGACCTTGTCGTCGTGCGCACCGGAAGCGCAGCGCCCGACAAGGATCTGGACGACCAGCTCTGGTCTCGCTTGATAAAGTTGCCAAGCCTTCAGTGAAGCGCTGGAAGGCCGGATGAAGGCCGAGCGTGACGCCAGTCTCCGGCCCAGCATAGCCTACAACGTACACGCAACCTGGAAGTACGGACGCTTGCTGCGGTCGAGGACAGGCGATCACGCTTCTATGAAAGAGTGTCCGAAGATGGGAGCCCTCAGGCCTACTGAGTGACTACTTCTGGGTCACGGCGCAACCGAGCAGCGGAGGGTGCTTACTGGGTTGAGCCGGTGAGAGCCGTTGTGAGAGGGCGCCGAGCGTCCTGGTGACCGCTCCCGCGGGAAAGGTCGGCCGTACAGCACGAAGACGCATAGGGTTTACGAACTTGGCCCCGCGTCGCTAGGACATGGCAATGAAGATCGCGGTGATGTCCGATATCCATGGTAACGTCGCCGCCCTAAACGCGGTTCTCGCCGATGCTGCCGCCCGTCAGGTGGATCGCATCGTGAACTTGGGAGACATCTGCTCCGGGGCACTATTTCCACGCGAAACCGCCGAACGGCTGATGCCGCTCGGGTTGCCGACGATCCGGGGCAATCACGAGCGCCAGCTCGCGGACCAACCTCGCGAGCGCATGGGATTGTCCGACCGCCATGCGGCGGACACCTTGCGCCCCCATCAGCTTGCGTGGCTCGCAGCATTGCCTCCAACCCTGCGCCTGACCGATGATGTGCTGCTCGTGCATGGCACGCCGGACAGCGACCTCGCGTATTTTCTTGAAACGGTGACCAAGGTCGGGCTCCGCGAAGCTACGCGCCATGAAGCCAAACAACGGGCGGGTAGCGTTGATGCGGCCGTCATACTTTGCGGCCACACACACCTTCAGCGCATTATAAAGCTCGATGACGGACGCATGATCGTAAACCCCGGAAGCGTCGGTCTTCCGGCGTATGATGATGATCGGCCGCACCCTCATCTTGTCGAGAGCGGATCGCCCCATGCACGCTACGCTGTGGTGTCGAGCGACCGCCATGGCTGGTCCGTAGACCTAATCGCCGTGAACTATGATTGGGAGAAGGCCGCGCGCGATGCAGAGGCAAACGGACGTACTGACTGGTCTCGGGCATTGCGCACGGGCCGCGTTTAGCTGCGTCCTACCCTTCTCTGGGTCGATCGCCTAGAGAAGCCGACCTAGTTCGTGCCGCGTATAAACTGCGTTGCGCGCGCCTCGAGCCTTACTTGCGAACCGTTCTCGCTACTTCGAGCACCTTCACGTGTTTCACGGCACCCGCACAGCCATACAGTGCGGTTCTGTCAACTCGCTGCCAGCTGTAGCCGCCACGAGCGGCCGGGCTCACCGCGCCGAGCTGCGCCGCCAGTTTGCCGGCGACGCTGGCTGCCGGTTTTTTGCAACTGCGATCGGCATAGTTGAGGTTGGAAACCGGAGCGCCGCGCTCGGTGTAGCCGTCGAAATCGACATCGACTTAGTTGGCCCCCGCGAATGGGCTGACCGAGCGGGATCATCCAGCCGACCTCACCGCTCGCGGCCCAGCCGTCGCCCTTGGTTTTGCCGATCGCCTGCTGACCGTAAGCAGATCAGCGCCCGATCTTCTTGAACTTGGCGTCCCAGCCACGCGCCGGAGGCCCGGGCATAAAGGCCCATCGCCACTTCGACCGCGGCATATGCGCCGACTGTCCAGGCTCGCGCTTCGATCGGAGCTGCCGTTGCTAGCAGGCGGTCGATGTCGCGATAGCCGCCTGTCAGGCCCACGCGCGCGCTTGATCCCACAGGTAGGTCCGAGCAGCGCGCGCAGGTCGTCGAGGCGGCCGGTGCGCGATCGCGGCTAAGCCATAAGGCTGCAAACGCGAAAGGGAAGCGTCGCCCGCAGCAGCGCTCCCCCTCGCTTACTTCGTCAGCGCCGCCTCCAGATTGCTGAGCACGCCGAGCTGTTGGAGCAGCACCGACGCCGCGTTGTAGCAGTGGAAGGACGTCACCTTGCCGTCCTTCAGGTGGAACACGTCGCAGCACGGCACATCCATCCGCTTGCCGGTAGGGGCTAGAGTGCCACCGGCAAGATGCAGGTCACCCAGGTGCGTGCCCCGCAGCGCCAGCTCCACGACGACCACGTCACCCTCGGCATAGAGCTGGAACAGCTCGCGATGCATGTCGGGGAAGGCGGCGGCATAGGCGTCGACGGGCGCACCGATGTTGGCGCCAAAGTACTTCTTGCCAGCCGGGACATCGTAGAAGTAGCCGTCTTCGGCGAACAGCGACACAAACCTGCCGGTGTCCTTGGTCTCTGCTTCGGCCACCGCGTAGAGCGTGCGGATGATGTCTTCGTTGGTCGTCATGATCTTGTTCCATTGTAGGGTGAGGGTAGCTGCCAACACGTTGCAGACCGAGGTTTTGCGTCAGATCTGAGCCTGGCCGCCGTCGACGAAGAGCTCCACACCGTTGACGAAGCTCGCATCCTCAGAGGCGAGGAAGAGCACGGCCTTGGCGATCTCCTCGGGCTGGCCGATCCGTCCGGCGGGGATCAAGCCGGCGAGGTAGTCCTTGGTGCCGGTCGCAGCATCGCCGCCACCGAACAGGTGATCGAGGCCCGCAGTCTCGGTCACGCCAGGGCTGATCGCGTTGACCCGGATGCGCCGGTCCTTGAGGTCCAGGATCCAGTTACGCGCGAAGCTGCGCACCGCGGCCTTGGTCGCCGAGTAGACGCTGAACGCAGGGGTGCCCGATATGCTGGTGGTCGACGCGGTGAGGATCACAGAGCCGCCGTCCCTCAGCAGCGGCAGCGCCTTCTGGACGGTGAACAGCACGCCCTTCACGTTGGTGTCGAAGGTCTGCTGGTAATGCTCCTCGGATATGGCGCCGAGCGGGGCGAGTTCGCCGCCGCCGGCATTGGCGAACAGGACGTCGATATGGCCGTGCTGCTGCTGGACCGCGTCGTAGAGCCGGTCGATGTCGGCGAGCTTTGCCATGTCGCCGCGCACGCCCGTGACCCGGCCGTCGATGGCCTTTACCGCAGCATCTAGGGCGGCTTGCCTGCGACCGGTGACGAACACCGATGCGCCTTCGGCCGCGAATGCTTTTGCCGTCGCCAGGCCGATCCCGCTGGTGCCGCCGGTCACCACTACGACCTTATTCGTGAACCTGTCCGTCATCGTCTTTCTCCAGTCTGGCGGCAAAGCGCCGCTGCCCGGTCTAAGTGCAGCTGGAACGATCGTGCGTGTAGTCGGTAGATGTGGCACACAGCGTTCCGCAGGAGGAACGCTGATGCGATCGGATCTCAATGACCTGGCTTACTTTGCCGAGGTGGTGGCACACGGCGGCTTCGCGGCCGCGGGCCGGGCGCTGCGCGAGCCCAAGTCGAAGCTGAGCCGCAGGATCGCCGCGCTCGAGCAGCGGCTTGGCCTGCGCCTGATCGAGCGATCTAGCCGTCGCTTCCGCGTGACCGATACCGGACAGGCCTTCTACGATCGGTGCCGGGCGATGCTGCACGAGGCGGAGCAGGCCGAAGCGCTGGTCGTGCAGGCTCAGGCCGAGCCGCATGGCCGCATCCGGTTCAGCTGCCCAACAGGCATGGTCGAGCCGATCTCCAGCCTCGTGTCATCGTTCCTGACGCGATATCCGAGGGTTCAACTGCAGCTCGTCGCCACCGACCGCGCGGTCGACCTGATCGAAGAGCGGATCGATCTTGCCCTGCGCGTCCGCGCCGCGCTGACGAGCGATGCGGCGCTGACGATGCGGTCGCTCGGGTCTTCGACGCGCATCCTCGTCGCCAGCCCGATGCTCGGCAGCCAGGTGACCGCCATCGAACAACTGGGATCGCTACCGCTGCTTGCCACGAGTGACGATCGCGCGACCGTAGATTGGCACCTCGAAGGCACAGAAGAACGTGCGCACGTGCTACGCTTCGAGCCGCGGCTGGGGTGCTCCGACATGGCCGCGATCCGCCAGGCGGCAGTGGACGGCATCGGTATCGCACTGCTCCCCGATCACGTCTGCCAGGACGCGCTGACGGCCGGGCGGCTGGTCCGCGTCCTGCCCGAATGGCGCGGACAGCAGGGGATCGTGCACCTGGTCTTCACCACAAGGCGCGGCCTGCCGCCCGCCGTGCGCGCTTTGATCGATCACCTCGCTAGCGACTTCCCGCGCGGTGTCGCCTCCGCGTGAGAGACGTCAAGCCGATGGATCGAGATTGCTGCGCACCGGATTGCCAATTGCCTCGCTGCTGCCGAACGAAAACCGTTCGGTGAACGCTCAGCTAATTGAGGTATCCAGCAGGCAAGCAATCTGATCCGTCTACCGGTATGATCGCGCCCACACGAGCCGCGAGCCTGCGCGACTAGGCACGCTGACCACAAGCCGCCTCAGTACTTGGCGCGGAAGGTTACGCCATAGCGCGCGGGCTGGTTGTAGTTCACCGTGCGGCCCAAATAAGCCGTCACGCCCGCCCCCGACGGCGCAGCCAGCAACGCCTGCGACACGATGTTCCTCTCGTTCGTCGCATTGTTGGCATACAGCGAGACGTCGTACTTGCCATCGGAGAGCCGGACGCCGGCGCGCAGGTTCAGGTTCGATTGCCCCGGCACCTGGGTGTACACCGATTGGGTCACGCCCGTGCTGTAGGCGCTGGTATAGGAATACTGGGCATAGCTGTAGAAGGTCGTGTCCGGGGAAATCTCGTAGTCCCACGAGGGCGTGACCGAGAGCGACCACTTGGGGGCATAAGGCGCCCGCTCGCCCTTGGCATCGATGTTGGCGACGCCATTGTAGCTCAGTTCAGCCGGGGCCGGGAGCGACGGTGCCCGCGTGTAGATCGCATCGTTGTAGTTGCCGTCGAAGGTCAGGCGGACGCCCGATCCGAAATCTGCACCGAGGCTCCACTCGAAGCCGCGGGCGCGGATATCGCCCACGTTGGTGGCGCCACGTTGCGCGGTGCCATCGGGCAAAGTGTAGGAGATCGAAGTCTGGAAGCCGTTCAGCTTCTCCTGGTAGATCGCCAGCGCCAGGTTCAAATGCCGATCCAGCAGGGAAGCCTTGATGCCCGCCTCGTAGTTCTTCGTCTTGGTCGGAGCGACAGGTGGAGCCGCCGGGTTCAGCGAGCGATTGTTGAGGTCCAGGCCGCCGGCCTGAAATCCGGTGGCGTAGGTTACATAGGCGGTGATGTCGGGCGTGATCTTGTAAGACAGGCTGGCAGTGCCCGAGAGGTTGTCGTTCGAAGTCTTGATGTCGAGCGGATAGCCCGTCGCCGCTATGCTCGTCGGATAACCCGGGACCGTATAGGCCACGCCCGGGTTGCGCTGCACGGCGTCGATTGCGTTGTAGAAGGCATTCAACTGCGCGTTGGTGACGCCGGCGGGCAACGAAGTGGGCAACTGGCTGGTATCGACCGGACTGCTGCCGTTCTTGCGATCGTAGGTGTAGCGAACGCCGCCCGTCAGATCGAGCGCGTCGGTGATGTGCCACGTCGCCTGACCATAGGCGGCAGCGTTCCTGTTCTCGACCCGCGTGTCTTCGATGATCTGCGCGCCGGTCAACTGCGATCGGAAGGAGAGGGGGATGGGCGTAAAGGCAACGCCGGCAGCCGTGTTATAGGCATTGTACCAAGGGATCACGTCAGCACCGAATTGGTGGACGATGTAGTGATCCTTGAGCTTGGAATAGTACAGGAATGCGCCGACCTGCCACTCTATGGGACCCTTGCCGTCCGAGGCGAGCCGAAACTCCTGGCTGAACTGGTTGCTCCGGCTGATCGCGGTGTTCTGGTAGATGTCGATCGGGGTCAGGTCGCTGTCCTGCGGCGGATCGAAGGTCCACAGCCGCCAGGCACTGATCGAGGTCAGGGTAACACCGCCGAAATCGTAATCCGCCGTGAGTGAAACACCGGCGTTCTTCGTTTTCATATGGTTGTAGTTGTTGGTGATGCTGGCCCGCGGATCGACGGTGGGAACCCAGTTCTGCACTCCGCCGAAGTTCTCCAGCCCGGCCAGTGCGGTACGTGCGGCGGTGACACGGGCCTGCTGGGCGGCCGTGGTGTTGATACCCCAGTTCCCTGGTCCGAATAGCTCTGTGATGCCCCCGCCCGAGCTGTAGCCTGCGGAACTGTCGCTCTCCACATTGAGGTCTCCCGACAGGTTCAGGCGCAGGTCGCCCGCATCAAGCAGGAACTGCTGGCGCACGCCCCAGCGGAAGGTTCCGGCCGTCTTGTCATTGTCAGTCGCAGTCGGCGCATAGATGCCCTTTGCCTCTGCCGCCTGCTTGAAGCCAGGACGCAAGGGAGTGTCGAGCCAGGCATCGGAACTGGTGATGTAGGCCACCGTGCGATAAGCGATGTGCTCGCTGAGCGGGCCCGTCAAGATCGCCTTGCCCTGCGCGAAATTGTACCTGCCGTATGATGCCTCGAACGTCTGGCTGGGTGTGAAGCTGGGCTTGTTGAAAGTGATATTGAGCGCGCCGGCCGCAGCGTTGCGACCAAACAGGGTCCCTTGGGGCCCGCGCAGAACCTCGAAGCTCTGCACGTCCACCAGGTCCTGTAGAACCTGGCCGGGCCGTGCCTGGTAGACACCGTCGAAGTAGACGCCGATCGCATTGTCGAGGCCGTCCGCGGCGGTCGGCGCATAGCCGATACCGCGGATCGTTACGGAGAAGTTGCGCGGATTGCCGCCCGTGGCGTTCAAGCCCGGTGCCTGGTCGACCAGGCTTTGCAGATCGATCGTGCCTTTGGTCTCCAGTGTCTCCCCACTGATGGCCTGCACCGAGATCGGAACATCCTTGATGTTCTCCGTACGCCGGCGTGCGGTGACGACCACTTCGTCGCGCGCGGCGGCATCCGCATCGAGCCCCTCGCTCGCCCAGGCATGGGATGGCGCGACCAGGGTGGACGCACTCGCCAGAAGTGCTCCCGCGAAAACCGCACGCTTCATCCGATAATCCCTCATAGCTGCTTCATCAAACCATACCGAGTCGGTAGGCTAACTAACGAGAGATTGTCTACTAGGGAGCTAGAGAATCTAACTGGCGGGAAAGTTTTTCTGTATCGCGGTCAAGCGCAGCTCGTACCAAACTCAAGCGGAGCAGTAGAAAGGAAGAGCGTGGCCACCATCGGTTCTCTGGAAGTGAGTGCACAAGGCTTCGGCGCGATGGGCCTGTCTCACGTTTACGGGCAAGCAGACGAGGCGGAGTCGATCCGGACGCTTCACCGTGCGATCGACCTTGGGGTGACGTTCTTCGACACCGCTACCGGCTATGGCAGCGGCCACAACGAGGAACTGCTGGGACGAGCGATCGCCGGCAGGCGCGATAGCGTCGTGATCGCCAGCAAGTTCACCCACGGGCAGGGAGGTGAGGGTCGCAAGGTCTCGGCACGTGAAGCGGTCGAAGCCAGCCTGCGCCGCCTGAATGTCGAGCAGATCGACTTGTACTACTTGCACCGTGTCGACCCGCAGATCCCGATCGAGGAGTCGGTCGGCCAGCTAGGAGAGCTGCGCAGCGAAGGAAAGATCGCCGCGGTCGGGGTCTCGGAAGCGAGCGCTGCGCAACTTCGCGTCGCCCATGCCGAGACGCCCGTGGACGCCTTGCAAAGCGAGTACTCGCTGTGGACCCGCGATGTCGAAGCCGAGATCCTGCCGCTCACGCGTGAACTCGGCATCGGCTTCGTCGCCTACAGCCCGCTGGGTCGCGGCTTCCTGGCAGGCGCGGGGCCGATCGAGGACGGTGATCGCCGCCGCATCCATCCGCGCTTCCAGGCCGAAGCCGTCGCGGCGAATACCCGCCGGCGCGCGACGATTGAAAGCGTGGCCGAGCGACTGGGTGTCACGCCCGCGCAAGTGAGCCTGGCCTGGGTGCTGTCCAAAGGCGTGGTGCCGATCCCCGGCACGCGGCACATCCGGCACCTGGAAGACAACTGGGCCGCCGGCGATATCCGTCTCGATGACGC
Source organism: Novosphingobium sp. 9U (assembly GCF_902506425.1). Classification (NCBI taxonomy): domain Bacteria; kingdom Pseudomonadati; phylum Pseudomonadota; class Alphaproteobacteria; order Sphingomonadales; family Sphingomonadaceae; genus Novosphingobium; species Novosphingobium sp. 9U. The sequence continues at coordinate 14,428 of NZ_LR732539.1, forward strand.
GACGCTGGCCGAGCTCGAAGGAGCCTTCCCGCGCGGCGCGACTGTGGGTGACCGTTATCCGGCCGAGCAGATGGCCTCGGTTCCGCCCGAGCCCGCGCTGAGCTGATGCCGACCGCGGCCGCCCGCTGGCCGAAGGGATCGGCAGCGCTTGCAACCTTCGTGGTCGTGTCTGTCGCGGCGCTGTTCGCGATGGCACCGGCGCGTCAGGCAAAGGGCGCGAAGGCGGGGCTGGCGCTCACCGCGCCCTTGCCCGATCGAGTGCCGCCTGGCGTGGTGCTGCGCGTTGGCGATCCCGTCTCTCGGTGGGTGTTCCATCACAATGGCTGGGACGAGAAGCTGCCGTTCCGGATCGAGTGGGCGGAGATCACCGGCGGCCCGGACGTGACCGAGGCGTTCCATGCCGGTGCGCTCGATGTCGGGTTCGGTGCCAGCGTCCCGCCGATCCATGCGGTGTGGATGGGCATACCGGTACGCATCGTCGGCTATCGCGAATATGCCGATCGCGGGAACCGACAGGCTTACGTCTTCGGCATCGCGCCCAAGGCCAAGATCCGCACGCTCGCCGACCTGCGTGGCAAGCGCATCGCCTTCAGTCCCAGCCAGGTCCAGGCGCAGATCGTCATTCAGACGCTAAAGGCAGAAGGCATCGCGCGCAAGGACGTGACACTCGTCGAGCTGCCGTCGAGCATCGGCGGCGACGTTTACTCCAACGCGCTCGCCGCCGGAGTCGTCGATGCCGCGCCGATCCGTGCGGATCTGGTCGCGCGGCGATACGTCGGCAAGTTCGGCTCGGAAGGCGCGACGCTGCTGAAGCACCCGCCGTTTCGGGACGATGGTGGCGGCATCTACGTGCCGGAGGCGGTGCTGAACGACCCGGGCAAGGCGGCGGCCTTGTGCGTGTTCGTCCATTACTGGGGCCTCTCTCAAGCGTGGATCAGCACCCACAAGGCCGAACTCGCCAGCGGCTATTACGCCAAGGACCAGGGCCTCTCGCCAGAGGATGCGCGGGTGATGGCGGAGTATGCCAGCAACATCGCGGTGCCCCGCAGCTGGGGCGGCGCGATCGCATACGAGCAGGCAGCGGTGGATACGCTCGCTCCGGAGACGAAGCATCCGCGGTTCGATGCTGCCACTCTGTTCGACCCGCGCTTCCAGACCATTGCCGGCGACGCCGCAGCGACAGCGCAAGGACAACAGCCATGAACGCGCATTCCTATGACTTGCGGGTACCGGAGGAGGCGACGGCGATCGCGGCCCCCGCACCGTTGACCACCAACAGCGGCCCGTTGCGACAGCGGCTCAGCCCAGGAACGCCGGCGCGCTACGGCATCCTGCTCGGGCCGGCGCTGCTCCTGCTATACTGGTCGGTGCTGTCGGTCACCGGCTTCCTCGACCCGCGTATCCTGCCCGCGCCATGGACGGCGGTGGAGACATCGATCGAGCTGATCCGCGAGGGCCGGCTGCAAGCCAATCTCGCGATCTCGACCTGGCGCGCGATGAGTGGGCTGGCCTTTGGCGTGGCGGTCGGCGCCATCCTGGCGCTGGTGTCCGGGCTGTCCCTGCTGGGCGGCTACATCGTTGACGGGCTGGTGCAGATCAAGCGCGGCATCCCGATACTCGCGCTGATCCCCTTCATGATCCTGTGGCTGGGCATCGGCGAGGCCATGAAGATCACGCTGATCGCTACCGCGGTGTTCTTCCCCGTCTACATCAACACTCATAACGCCTTGCGCGCCATCGACATCCGCCATGTCGAACTGGCCGAGACGCTGGGCCTCAGCCGCTGGCAGTTCCTGCGCCGCGTGGTGGTGCCGGGTTCGCTGCCCGGCTTCCTCACCGGCCTGCGCTTCGGCGTCACCGCCTCCTGGCTGGCGCTGGTGGTGGTGGAGCAGCTGAACGCCACCAGCGGCATCGGCTACATGGTCACACTGGCCCGCAACTATGCGCAGACGGACATCATGTTGGTCGGGCTGGTCTTATATGCGCTGCTTGGCTTCGGGTCGGACGCGCTCGTCAAGCAGCTGGAGCGTCACGCGCTGCGCTGGCGCAGGACGTTGGGCAAGTGAGCGCGCCCTTCATCCCGCCGGCCGTACAGGTCCGCGAACTCGTCCGCACTTTCACCTTGAAGGGCGTACTGAACGGCATCGATCTCGACATCGCCCCGGGCGAGTTCGTGGCGCTGCTGGGGCGCAGCGGGTCGGGCAAGAGCACTTTGCTGCGCGCGCTCGCCGGCATCGACCACGAGGCAAACGGATCCGGCAGCATCTCCCTGCCGGAGCGTTCGTCGGTGATCTTCCAGGATGCCAGGCTGCTGCCGTGGATGCGTGCGCTCGACAACGTCGTGCTGGGGCTGGGCGCCCCCGACGCCCGGGATCGAGGGCGAACCGCGCTGGCGGAAGTCGGGCTCGCCGGACGCGAGAAGGCCTGGCCGGACGAGCTCTCGGGCGGCGAGCAACAGCGCGTGGCGCTCGCCCGTGCCCTGGTGCGCGAACCCAAGCTGTTGCTGGCCGACGAGCCATTCGGCGCGCTCGACGCGCTCACGCGCACGCAGATGCATGCGCTGCTGCGCCGCTTGTCGGACTTGCACGATCCGGCAGTGCTGCTGGTGACGCACGACATAGACGAGGCCATCGTCCTTGCCGACCGCATCGTCATCCTCGACCAGGGTCGCCTCGTCACCGATCTGCAGGTTGGCCTGCCGAAAGGCGGGACGGCCCGCCAGGACCGTATCGTCGACTTGCGCGCACAGCTCCATCGCCTGCTCGGCGTACAGGAAGTGGCGCTGGATCATCAAGGCGACGTCGAGACCGTCACCGATCTTGCGAGCACATCATGACCCTTGAAACCACGCTTGCTCCCGTGCGCGATACCTCCCACGCCTTGCGCGAGACACGCCTGTACGACCGATATCGCGACGCCCTCGAGGTGCCGATCGCATGGAACGAGACGCTCGACACGATCGTCTCGCACCGATCCGTCCGCGCCTATCTGCCTGACGCCGTGCCCGATGGTACCGTCGAGTTGCTGGTGGCCGCGGCGCAGTCTGCGGCGAGTTCCTCGAACCTCCAGCCATGGAGCGTCATTGCGGTCGAGGATCCCGCACGCAAGGCACGCCTCGCTGCACTGGCGGGCAATCAGAAGCAGATCCTGCAGGCTCCGCTGTTCCTGCTGTGGATCGTGGATCACGAGCGGCTGCATGAAGTCGGCGACAGGGTCGGCACTCCGGCCCGAGCGCTGCATTTTCTTGAAAGCTTCCTGCTGGGCGCCGTGGACACCTCGCTGGCGGCGCAGAACGCCGTGGTGGCGCTGGAAGCGATCGGCCTGGGCAGCTGCTACATCGGCGGCATCCGCAACAAGCCTGCGGAAGTGGCCGCCGAGCTCGGCCTGCCGCCTCATGCTTTTGCGCTGTTCGGTCTGACCGTCGGCCATCCCGATCCCGTGGCGCCTGCCTCCGTTAAGCCGCGTCTGCCGCAAGAGGCCGTGCTGTTCCGCGAGCGATATGGCGCGCAGCGCAGCGCCGAGCCGATCGCTGCCTACGATGTGCGACTGCGTAGCTTCCAACGCGAGCAAGGCATGATCGAACGCGACTGGTCCGAACAGGCCAGCCAGCGCGTGCGCGGCGCGGACTCGCTCGCGGGCCGAGACGTGCTGCGCCAGGTCCTGAACGGCCTTGGGTTCCGGCTCGATTGACGCCGCCTCTCCACCCGACATTCATGTAATTTCTGGAGTTTACCATGCCTTCATCGTCCGAATTCCTCTGGTACATCCCCAACCAGGTAGAGGGTGGTCATCGCGGCGACGTCAGCGACGGCAATCCGTCGAGCCTCGAGACGCTGACCGAGCACGCCGAGGCGCTGGAGCGGCACGGCTGGCGGGGCGCGCTGATCGGGACGGGGTGGGGCCGGCCGGACACCTTCACTGTCGCCGCAGCACTTGCCGCCCGAACCAAGACGTTCGAGCCCCTGATCGCCATTCGTCCGGGCTATTGGCGACCGGCGAACTTCGCTTCTGCCGCGGCGACTCTCGACGAGCTCACCGGCGGCCGCGTGCGCATCAACATCGTCTCCGGGCAGGACAACCTGGCCGCGTATGGCGACAGCGAGGGCGATCAGGCCCACCGCTATGGCCGGACCAAGGACTTCATGCGCCTGATACGCAGGCTCTGGACCGAGACCGACGTCACGTTCGAAAGCGAGCACTTCCGCGTTGCCGGCTCGACAGTCACGCCGCGGATCACGCCACGGGGAGAGCGTCTGCACCCCAGACTGTACTTCGGCGGCGCATCGGAAGCTGCCGAACGCGTAGCGGCGACCGAGGCGGACGTGCAGCTGTTCTGGGGTGAGCCGCTGGACGGCGTGGCCGACCGGATCGCGCGCCTCAAGCGCCTCAGCCGCGACCTGGATCGTGACCTGCCGCCGCTCGAGTTCGGCCTGCGCATCACCACACTGGTTCGCGATACGACCGAGCAGGCCTGGACCGACGCCGAGGCGAAAGTGGACGAGATGGCAGCGCGGCAGAGCGGGACGGATCAGCATCGCACGACCGCGGCGGTCGGCCAGCAACGCCTGCTCGACCTGCAAGCGCGCGGCGACGTTCTCGACGACAACCTCTACACCGCGCCCGGTCGCTATGGTGGCGGCGGCGCCGGGACGACGTGGCTCGTCGGATCAGCCGCGGACGTCGCGAACTCGCTGCGCAAGTATCGGGATCTCGGCGTCACGCATTTCGTACTGTCGGACACGCCGTATCTATCGGAGATTGCGCGGCAGGGTGATCAATTGCTGCCGCTCTTGCGCGACGAGCCTGCTTCGGCTGCGGAACCGGTCTCGCAGTCACATGTGGCCGCGTGATAGCGAACGCTTGTCGAACGGAACCGCCCTCAGGGATTTTCGGAGGCCCGGGATCCATCTCCTGACGTAGCGTAACAGGAACCACCTGGAGATGGATTCCCGCTTTCGCTGGGATGACAAAGGTGGGCCGCGCTTAAGACTTCTTGCGCAGCTCGTCAGGCTTGTGCGCCGCTTCCTTGCCGGACTTGGCACTCTTCACTAGGTATTCCGGGTTGTCCTTAGATGCCGCGACCTTGTGCTTCTTGATGTAGGTTTCGCTGGTCAGTTTCTTCTCCACGGTGCCGTGGGTCTTACCTTGGCTCGTGTCCCACTCGACCTTGTCGCCCTTCTTCAGTGTCTTCGTCATGTTACGCCTCACTTCTTGAGGGGATCGTGTCCCCAGTTCATCAGGGAATAGCGCCAGCGCGAGTGCTCGATGTCGTCAGCCGGGCCGCCTTGCGCCAAGTGGCGATGCACATAGCCGACGACCTTGCGCATGTGCTCCAGGTCGGCAGTCGACAGTTCCGCCTTCTTCTTGTGCTTGATCGCAACGATCTTCCGGCCCGAGTCATGGCCGACCGACTCCTTGCCGCCTCCAGGCGTGAAGCCGACAGCCTTGCTATCTTCCGACTTCAGCCAGCTCTCGAGCTCCGAAGGCGTCATGTTGACCGCGTCTGCGAAGTCCTTGGCGATAGCGTCGCGGTCCAGTTCCGCTGTGGCGTCATGCTTGGCGTTGCTCATGCTGGACCTCTCATGTTTCAAGGGATGAACAGAGCTCACGGCGTGCAAGTTCCGGTGCTGCCCCAAGGGTCACGCTGTCGTCCAGATCGGTCCCGCCCCAACCGCAGCCGTTCATTCAGCGTTAATGTTTACAAGCGTAGTCGATTACATGTGTAAACGAGCGAGGCTATAGCGTGGCGGACGTATCCGAGCAGCCCGATCGCATCTCCGACGCCGAGCATGCGGTCATGGAAGCACTGTGGCAGCGCGCACCTTTGACTGCATCTGAAGTGTGCGACAAGGTCTGCGATCATCGCGGCTGGAGCCTCGCCACCGTCAAGACGCTACTGTCGCGGCTGGTGACCAAGCAAGCGGTGAGCGCTGAGCCTGACGGCAAGCGCTTTCTCTATTCGCCCCGCATCGCGCGTGAATCCTACGTTGGAACCGAAAGCCGGCGCCTCGTCGATCGCCTGTTCGGCGGGCGCGCCGCTCCCTTGTTCGCGCATCTCGCCGATGCGGACGCACTTACTCAAGCCGATATCGCCGAGATCGAGGCCCTCTTGCAGGAGCTCAAGTCATGATCGCATGGTTGACCGACACTCTTGTGATGACCGGTGCCCTGATGGCGCTGATCCTTCTGGTGCGACGTCCGGTAGGGCGTTGGTTCGGCCCCGGCGCGGCCTACGCGCTGTGGGCTTTGCCGATGATCCGCATGCTGTTGCCGCCGCTGGTCCTGCCGCAGAGCCTGGCCGTGGCGCGCGTGACGCAAACTTGGGCGCCGCCGGTAGAGACCGGCGTGGGTGTCGCGCCTGCTGCTTACGTCTACGCTCCCACAGGCGCGACACCCATTGAGAGCGTGGGACTCATGGACTTGCCTTGGGCGACGATCCTGGTCTCGGTTTGGCTCGCTGGAGCCGTCGTGTTCCTGATCCACCGCTTTGCGTCCTACCACGCGATGCGCCGTGAGCTGCTGCGCGATGCCCGGGTCATCGGACACTCGGACGCCGTGCGCATCGTCGAGAGCTCGGCAGTGACTGCACCCGTGGCGTTCGGAGTGTTCGACCGGGTTGTGGCGCTGCCGCGCGGGTTCCTGGCCGACGCGGACTCCGACGCTTCCGATTTCGCGATCACGCATGAGCTGGAGCATCACGCTGGCAACGACCTCATCGCGAACATCGCCGTGCAGCCGCTGTTCGCGCTCCACTGGTTCAACCCTCTGGCATGGGCGGCCTGGCGGGCCTTGCGCAGCGACCAGGAGGCTGCCTGCGATGCGCGGGTCATGGCCGGCCGCACCCGGCGCGAGCGTGAGCGCTATGGGCGGCTGATCGCCTCGTTCGCCGCGAACTCGCGCTTCGCACTGGCTGCGCCGATGGCGGGGCCGCTCACGGGCGACAAGCCGATCATCCATCGGCTCAAGGCTCTGGTGCGCAACGATGTGCCGGAACGCCACCGCTTGCTCGGGCGCAGCCTGTTCGCAGTCTCGATCGTCGCCGTGCCTTTGACCGCCTCGGTGACCTATGCAGCGCAGGAGGCGGAAGACTCCGTGCTGGAGCCGGCTGTTCCCGCCTCGGCGGTGGACCCTCAGGCGTTCGTCGCGCCGGTGACGCCACAAGCCGGAGTGACCGAACGTACCGCCTCTACCCAGGGCGACGAGGGTCGGCACCGCTGGGTGCAGCAAGAGGCCGTCACCCGGGACGGCACGACCGTTCACGTCACGTCGCATCGCCCGCTCTCCGAGCAGGAGCTGGAGCGCACCATCGAGAACTCTCGCCGCGTCGAAGCCGACGCCGCAAGGGTCGAGCGCGAGGCAGAGCGGTTCAGCCGGCAAGCCGAACGTGATGCCGCCCGCGCGGAACGCGATGCTGAGAGGCAAACTCGCGTGGCGCTGGCACAGGCTCCCAAGGTCATGCAGTCGGTGTCGGCGGACGGCAAAGTGCAAACGCTGCGGATCGTCACGCCGGCGCGTCCTGGCCGGCCGCAGTTCACGCGCACCATGGTGATCGATGGCAACTGCCCGGCTGGCCAACAACGCTACGCACGCGCCGAGGCCGATGGCGCCGTCGCAGAGTCGCACGTGTGCACCGGGGCGCCCGATACCTCACGCCATGTCGCGATCGCCCTGCGCCAGGCTCGCGCCTCCGTGGCAGCGAACCCGCACATCTCGGCGGAGGTCCGCAGCGAAATCCTCAGAGACATGGACGAGGAGATCGCCGGAGCCATGCACGAGCACGACTAGGCGCCTCGATCGCTAGCGCCAGCGGAGCCGGTCTTCGGTGAGCTGATTGACGCTGGTGACGCCCATCAGCCGCATCCCGCGCTCGATCTCGTCCTTGAGCAGGGCAATGGCGCGTTCGACGCCTTCCTGGCCGGCCGCTGCCAGCGCATAGAGGTAAAGCCGCCCGCCCGAGGCGCAATCCGCGCCGGCACACAGCGCCTTGAGCACGTGGGTGCCGCGGCGAATTCCACCGTCGCAGATGATCTCTATCTCACCGCCGACCGCATCGACGATCTCGCGCACTTGATCGAAGGGCGATCGGCTGCCGTCCAGCTGCCGGCCGCCGTGGTTGGAGATCATGATGGCATCGGCGCCGATCTCCACGGCGCGGCGCGCGTCGGCCGCGCTCATCACGCCCTTCAGGCAGAAGGTGCCGCCCCACTCGTTGCGGATCTGCTCGGCGGTCTGCCAGGTCATGGAGCTGTCGAGCATGGTGTTGAAGTAGCCTGCGATCGAGACCGCTTCGCCGCTGCCGGTGCTGACGTGGGTGTCGAGATTGGGCAGGGCGAACTTCTCCCGCAGTAGGTAGTCCAGCGCCCAGCGCGGCTTGGCCGCGTAGGACAGTGCCGAGGAGGGCGTGAAGCGTGGCGGCGAGGTGAAGCCGCTGCGCGCGCACCGCTCGCGCTTGCCTGAGACGATGGTGTCGACCGTCAGGGCGATCGCGTCGAACTTGGCCGCCTGGCAGCGCTGGATCATCGAGGCGTTCAGCCCCTTGTCTTTGTGAACGTAGAGCTGGAACATCTTGGGGGTGGAGACCAGCGCGCCGATCTCTTCGATGGAGACGGTCGCCAGGCTGGAAATGCCGAACCACAGCCCGAACTTCTCCGCCGCCTTGGCGACCGCGCGCTCGCCTTGCCAGTGGAAGACGCGCTGCAAAGCCGTGGGAGACAGGATCAGGGGCAGGGCGCTGCGGCGACCCATGATGGTGACGGAGGTATCGATCTCCGCCACGCCGGCGAGCACGTCTGGCACAAGGTCGGCATCGTCGAAGGCGGCGGTGTTGCGCAGCTTGGTGATTTCATCGTCCGCAGCCCCGTCGATATAGTCGAACACCGGCCAGGGCAGGCGCTGCTGGGCAAGCTTACGGAAGTCGGCGATGTTGTGACAATCGGTCAGGCGCATGGCGCGGGTCTAAACTGCTGTGAGCGCCTGGCGCAATCGTGTCGGCTCTACTTAGTCGGCTGCACGACCGGGTTCGATGTGAACACCGGAGCCGCCTTGCTCTGCGGGGCCGGTGGATCGTTCGTCACAGCCGGGTCGGGCGTAATGCGCGCATCCTGCCCGCCACCTTCACTCGCGCGCTTCTCCTGCTCGATATGCTGCGCGACGATCGTCTCGGTCGCGGGCGAGGCGGGGTAGGGGCAATTGCGGGCGGCGCCCACACCCTTGAGGAAGCCGCGCCGGGCAAGCCCAGCCTGGATTGCGCCGCGAATGGCGCGCTCCTGCCGGTTGGCACCGGACACCTCCCGGATCAGCGAGCGGAACGGGATGAAAGTGCCGACAGCCCATTGCGCGATGCGGCCCTTGCTCAGCCGCGCCCGCTCGGCTTGCGGCAAGTCGAGGTCGGGACCCAGGATCGCATCGAGCTCACTGACGGCCGCGCTCAGCTGCTTGCAGGTATCGAGGTTCTGCAGCGCATAGGGGCGCACCTCGGCCTCGGCGAGCAGCGCGGGAATCTCTGTACGGCTGAGATTGAGGTCGGTCATCGGCGTCTTGGCGACGTCCACCGCGTCGGGTTCGCGATCGGTGATCGGCCTGGGTTCGTCGCGCGCGAGCGCCGGCGAGGCGATCAGCACCGGCACTACCATCGAGATCCACCTAGTCCGCATTACACTCCCTGGCCGTCGCATGTCCTTCAGGTGCAAGCGGCTATCAGCTCTTCAGATCGGCGAAGGTGTCGCAAGACTCGTCATTGCCGGTTTCAAGCCCTCGCTTCAGCCACTGCATACGCTGTGCGCTTGAACCGTGGGTGAAGCTTTCGGGCGAGACCTGCTGGCCGGCATTGCGCTGAAGGGTATCGTCGCCGATCGCGCTGGCAGCGTTCAGGCCTTCCTCCATGTCGCCTGCCTCGATCAAGTCGCGGTGCTGGCCGGCCCAGACGCCGGCATAGCAATCGGCCTGCAGCTCCATCCGCACCTGCAGCGCATTGGCCTGGCTGCCGCCTGCCTGCTGCTGCGCGCTGTGGACCTGGTCGGCGATGCCGGTGAGCTTCTGGACATGGTGCCCATACTCATGCGCGATCACATAGTAGCGGGCAAAATCGCCGCCGGCGCCCAGCTGCTTGTCGAGCTGGTCGTAGAAGCTGGTGTCGATGTAGATGCCCTGGTCAGCCGGGCAGTAGAACGGACCCATCGCGCTTTGTGCAGCGCCGCAGCCCGATCGGGTGCCGCCTTGGTAGAAGTGCAGGATCGGCTGCTCGAAGGTGAGGTTCGCCTTCTGGAACAACGGCGCCCAGGTGCGATTGAGCGAATCCAGCGCATTGCACGCCTCCGTGGCGTACGCGTTGCGGCTGCAGATGGTGCTCGCGTCGGTACTGGTCGGCTCGCTCTGCGAAGGCCCGACTTGCTGTGAGCCCTCGATCGCGCCGATCATCTGGCCGGGATCGATCCCGAAGACGACCGCGCCGATGAGCGCGATGACGAGTGTACCGCAGCCGAGCTTGCCTCCCCCGCCACCCGGAAAGCCCGAGCCACCTTCGGTCACGCGGATGTTGCTTGGATCGAAGGGATTGAGTCTCACGCTGGTACTGCCTCTCGGTTGCTCGTTGCGTGCGGCGCGCGTCGGTCAAAGCTCCACCGGCTCGCTTTGTTCCCTGCAATGAGCACTGCTGAACACATCGTGCGGCTTTGATGCATCTGCTCGGGTTTTTCTGTCACTTGGCCTTGATTTCTACCCGGTTAATCGTCCTAGTCTGCGCCGGTCGAACCCACATTGGACTGCATGAACAGGGGCAAAGCGAGACTCGCCATCCGGGCGGCGCTGAAAGGCGCGATGCTGACGCTTGCCTTGGCGGCAGGGGCCGGACCGGTGCTTTCGGCTGCTCCGTCGAAAGCCGATCGCGAGCTTGAGGAACGCTTGCGCGCACATATCCAGGTGCTGGCCAGCGACGAGTTCGAGGGTCGTGAGCCCGGAACCGAGGGTGAGGCCAAGACGCTGCGCTACCTCGGCAAGGAGTGGTTCAACATCGGGCTGGTCTCTGGCACCAACGATCCGGGCCACGAGTGGTTTGCGCCCGTGACACTGATCGCCCGGGAGCCTGCCGGATACGCCGCGCAGTTCCTGGTCAAGGGGCGCAGGTTCGCCGTCGCCAAGGATCAGGTCCTCGTGCTGACCTCCGGCAAGCGCAGCCTGGTGCGCGAGGCGCCGCTGCTGTTCGTGGGCAAGGCGAGCAGTCCGGAGTTCACGCGTAACGAACTGGCGGGCCGTGTTGCCGTGCTACTCGACGGTGTTGCCCCCGAAGACAGTCCGGAGGTCAGCGCCCGCCAGAACCAACTCCTGGCGCAAGGCGCGTCCGCGGTGCTGACGGTGCTCGACGGCCAGCGCTCGCTCGAACAGGTCAGTGCCCGCCGTCAACGGACCGGCTATGCGCTGTCCCAAGAGACACTGGGTGGGGATCTGGAGGCGTTCATCACGCGTGACGCCATGGCGGCGCTGATGAAGGGCACGGGGCGGACACTAGCCGACTTGTCCAATGCGGCGACCCAGCCGGGCTTCGTGCCCGTGCCGCTGGACCTGTCGGTGACGCTGGAGGCGACCACCCAAGAGACGACGATCCGCACGCACAACCTGATCGGCAAGCTGCCCGGTCGGCGGCCGGAGTCCGGCGCGGTGCTGCTTTTGGCGCATTGGGACCACTTCGGCATCTGTGCCGAGCCGCCGGCCGAGGACCTGATCTGCAACGGTGCAATTGACAATGCCAGCGGCGTGGCCGCGCTGACGGAGGTCGCGCGCCGCCTCGCTCGCGGGCCGCAGATGGATCGGGACGTCTACTTCCTGGCGACCACCGCCGAGGAGCTCGGGCTGATCGGCGCGCACGCCTTTGCCGAGAACCCGCCGCTGCCGCCCGACCAGATTGTCGCTGCCTTTAACATCGACAGCGTGGCGATCGCCCCGCGCGGCTCCCCCTTCGCCATCGTCGGACGCGGCATGACGCCGCTCGACACGCAGATCGCCGAAGTCGCCAGGGCCGAGCGGATGACGCTGGTGCCGGGCAGCGAGGCCAACGAATTCGTCAAGCGGCAGGACGGCTGGGCCTTGCTGCAGCACGATATACCTGCCGTCATGGTGACGACAGCGTATGGCAAGATCGACCGCATGCGCGCGTTCTTCGATGGCGACTATCACCGCCCCAGCGACGATCTGTCGCACCCGCTGGAACTCGGCGGTGCGGCCGACGATGTCCGGATGTTGACGGCGCTCACCCGGCGGTTCGCCGATGCGCGGCGGGTTCCCGCAAAGACGAAATGATGCCCTAGCGGTCTGAGCTCCGCTTGTTTACATGGGCCGCCACGAATCCGGACCGGAGACAAGGCACATCATGGAAATATCGCTCGGGCTCACTTTTGACGATGTCCTGCTGCGCCCGGCGAAGTCCGACATCGTCCCGACCCAGGCCGACACCCGTACGCGGCTGACGCGTGAGATCGGGCTGAACATCCCGGTGATCTCCTCGGCGATGGACACCGTCACCGAAGGCGACATGGCGATCGTCATGGCGCAGATGGGCGGCATCGGCGTGCTCCACCGCAATCTCACCATCGAAGAGCAGTGCGCTGCAGTGCGCTCGGTCAAGCGGTTCGAGAGCGGCATGGTGGTCAACCCCATCACGATCTCGCCGAATGCGACACTCGGTGATGCGCAGGCCTTGATGAGCCAGCACCGCATCAGCGGGATCCCCGTCGTCGAGCAGCCGGGCGGCAAGCTGGTCGGCATCCTCACCAACCGCGACGTGCGCTTTGCCGCCAATCCGTTGCAGCCGGTGTCCGAGCTGATGACGCGCGACAACCTCGCAACCGTTGGCCTTGGCGTCACGCAGGAGGAGGCGCGCCGCCAGCTCCACCAGCGCCGGATCGAGAAGCTGCTGGTGGTGGACGACGACTTCCGCTGCATCGGCCTGATCACGGTGAAGGACATCGAGAAGGCGGTCATGTACCCCAGCGCCACCAAGGATGCTGCGGGTCGCCTGCGCGTTGCTGCGGCGACCACCGTGGGCGACAAGGGCTTCGAGCGCACCGAGGCGCTGCTTGCGGCCGAGTGCGACGTGATCGTCATCGATACGGCGCATGGGCACAACGCCGACGTCGCGCGCGCGGTGGAGCGGGTGAAGCGGCTGTCGAACTCGGCGCAGGTTATCGCCGGCAACATCGCCACGGCCGAGGCGGCACGTGCGCTGATCGATGCAGGCGCGGACGCCCTCAAGGTCGGTATCGGGCCGGGCTCGATCTGCACCACCCGCATCGTCGCGGGTGTCGGCGTCCCACAGCTGACGGCTGTCATGGAAGCGGCGGAAGAGGCCGAGAAGTCGGGTGTGCCGGTCATCGCCGACGGTGGCCTACGGACCTCGGGTGACGCCGCGAAGGCACTGGCGGCGGGCGCATCGACGATCATGATCGGTTCGATGCTGGCCGGAACCGAAGAGGCTCCGGGCGAGACCTTCCTGTACCAGGGTCGCGCCTACAAGTCGTACCGGGGCATGGGCTCCGTGGGCGCGATGGGCCGCGGCTCCGCCGACCGCTACTTCCAAGGCGACATCAAGGACCAGATGAAGCTGGTGCCCGAAGGCATCGAGGGCCAGGTGCCCTACAAGGGCCCCGCGCGCGACGTGATCCACCAGCTGGTGGGCGGCGTGAAGGCGGCGATGGGCTACACCGGTTCCGCCACGATCGAGGACTTGCGCCGCAACTCCAAGTTCATCCGCATCACCGGTGCGGGCCTGCGCGAGAGCCATGTCCACGACGTCACCATCACCCGCGAGGCGCCCAATTACCCGACGCGGTAAACACGCGCGCGAGCGCAGCGTCGGGCCCTTCAACCTCCCCTCCCGCTTGCGGGAGGGGCCGGGGGAGGGCTTGTTCGCCAAGCTCGCCCGCTATTTGAGACAAGCCCTCCCCAAACCCCTCCCGCAGGCGGGAGGGGCTTCTTGACCCCCGCCGCCCGCGTCCAGGCTGCGATCGAGATTCTCGACCTCGTCATCGCGGCCGCCCGCAACAACGGCGCGCCGGCCGACCGCATCGTCGCAGACTGGTTCAAGGCTCGGCGCTTCGCCGGCAGCGGGGACCGGCGCGCCGTGCGCGACCTCGTGTTCCGCACCATTCGCGCGTGCGGCGAAGTGCCTGAAAACGGCCGCGCGGCCATGCTACTCCTGGCCGCAGGCGACGCCACGCTGTCCGATCTTTTCGACGGCTCTCGCCACGCACCTGCGCCCATAGCGTCGCATGAGGTACCAGCGCACTCCGGTGTCGCTCCCGCGTGGCTGGTCGAGGCGCTGGCCCTAAGCGGAATCGATGGCCCGGAAGCCACAGCCTTGCTCGATCGCGCCCCGCTCGACATCCGCGTCAACATGTTGCGTGCCGGTCGCGCGGAGCTTCCGCCCGGTGGAGAGCGCACGGTGGCGCCGAACGGCTGGCGGTACCCACACGGCACGCCTATCGAGGACACGGCAGCCTGGCGCGAAGGCATGATCGAAGTGCAGGACACCGGCTCGCAACTGGCTTGCGAGGCGGCGTCCGCCCGCCCCGGCGAAAGCGTGATCGACTTGTGCGCAGGCGGCGGGGGCAAGACCCTGGCGCTCGCCGCGGCGATGGAGGGATTGGGACGGCTGCTGGCGACCGACACCGACCGCACGCGCTTGTCGCGTCTGCCACCCCGGGCCGAGCGCGCCGGCGCGAACCTGATCGAGATCCGCCTGCTCGACCCGAACCGCGAAGCACAGCAGCTTGCCGACTGGCAGGGACAGGCGGACGCGGTGCTGGTCGACGCGCCATGCTCGGGCACCGGCACCTGGCGCCGCAATCCAGAGGCGCGCTGGCGGCTGACGCCTTCGCAGTTGGAGCGGTACGTGGCCGTCCAAGCGCGACTGCTGGACGTCGCCGCCACGCTCGTCCGCCCCGGTGGTCGTCTGATCTACGTCACCTGCTCGCTCCTCGATGCCGAGGGCGCGGGCCAAGCCCAGGCCTTTCTCGACCGCGTCGGACCGGGCTGGACCGCCGAACCGCTCGCGCTGCCGGCAGGACGACCGCGCGGGCCCGGTGTGCGGCTCACGCCCGGGCATGACGGTACCGACGGCTTTTTCATCGCGCGCTTTCGTGCGCTGTGATAGCGGTAGGGGAAATGACCAAGACATCGCTCTCGGCCAAGGACATCTTGATGCGCTACACCCCCGTTGCACTCGCTCTTTCCCTCGCCGTTGCCATCAGTTCCAGCGTTCTCCACTCTGCCCCGACCGACGCCCTCAATAGCCGTGCCGCAGCGCTCCTGGCACAGGGTCGCGGTGAGTTGACGGCGGGTCGGACCGAGGCGGCGGTCGGCGCCTTCGAGGCCGCGTTGACGGTGCAGCCTGGCAATGCACAGATCCTGATAGAACTCGCGGCAGCCACCCGGCGGATGGGCCTGCAAGGCAAGGCGATTCACTACTATCGCCAGGCGCTCGACACCGATCCACGCAACCTGGCCGCCATCGCGGGTGAGGGTGCCGCGCTCGCCGAGAAGGGCGCGACGGAGAAGGCGAACCGCAATCTAGCACGGCTGAAGACGCTGTGCGGCGGGGACTGCGCGGAAACGCGCCAGCTCGCAGCCGTGATCGCTCGTGGACCAGCGCCACGCGTGGTGAGCGCCGCGGCGATCACGCCCAAGCCGGTCGTTTCGGAGAACTGAGACCATCTGCGTTGGCGTCGTCCCGGGTCGAGCCCGGGACGACGTGGTCGTCAGATCAGCGAACGAAACTCATCGAGCACAGTCCGGTAGACGCGCTTCTTGAACGGCACGATCATTTCGGGCAGCAACTCGGGCTCTAGCCACTGCCACTCGCAGAATTCGGGCGGTTTGTGCGCGTTGAGATCGATATCGGCATCGTCGCCTTCGAAGCGAGCCAGGAACCAGGTCTGGCTCTGGCCGCGGTACTTGCCGCCCCACAGCTTGCCCATCAGGTGCTCGGGCAAGTCGTAGAGCAACTCCTCCTTGGTCTGCGCGAGGAGGCTGACGTGCTTCTCCTTGACCCCGGTCTCCTCCCACAACTCCCGCAGGACGGCAGTGCGCAAGTCCTCGCCGTCATCGACGCCGCCCTGCGGCATCTGCCACCAGTCGCCTTCGCGATTGTCGATACGCTTGCCGACGAACGCCTTGCCGCGGGCGTTCACCAGCATAACACCCACGCAGGGGCGGTACGGCAGGCGAGAAAAGTCAGTCATCGGTGTGGGTGATCTCGAACTGTGGAAGAGCCGGCGCGTCTGCCGAAACGGCATTCGGCTGCGCGCGCGTAATCGACAATGGCGCAGGTACCGGCTCTTGACCAGTCGCTTTTATCGGCCTCTAGCGAGGCTGGAGTTTGGCCGGCAATGGATTTTCTAAATTGCCGCGTGGGTTGATCGGGATCAGGGGCGATCTCACTTAGATGGACAGGGCGGGGGCGCAACTCATAACGCAGCGCCGCGCCCGGCTTTAGAGGACTATCATGGCAACACTTCCCGCCGAGCAGGACAGCGCGACCGTGGCGGCAACCGATGCGCCCGAGGCCGTTGTGGTGCGTTTCGCTGGCGATTCCGGTGACGGCATGCAGCTGACCGGTGGGCAGTTCACCTTGTCCACGGCGCTGGCGGGCAACGACCTTTCGACCTTCCCGGACTTCCCGGCCGAGATCCGCGCCCCGCAGGGCACGCTGTTCGGCGTCTCCGCGTTCCAGATCAACTTCGGCTCGACCGAGATCACCACCGCGGGCGATGCTCCCGACGTGCTCGTCGCGATGAACCCGGCGGCGCTGAAGACCAACGTCCAGGCGCTGAAGCCCGGTGGCCTGATCATCGCCGACACCGGTGAGTTCAACAAGCGCAACATGGAGAAGGCCAAGTACGAAGCCTCTCCATTCGAGGACGGCAGCCTCGCCAAGTGGGAGGTCATGGCCTTCGATATCAGCGCGTTGACGCTCGAAGCGGTAAAGCCGTTCGGCCTTGGCAACAAGGAAGCGCTGCGCTGCAAGAACATGTGGACGCTGGGCCTTGCACTCTGGATGTTCGACCGCGATCGCCAGCCGCTGATCGACTGGCTCAACGGCAAGTTCGCCAAGAACCCGATTCTGGCCCAGGCCAACATCGCCGCGCTGAACGCTGGCCATGCCTATGGCGAGACGGCAGAATTGGCCGGGCCGCTCAAGAAGCTGCACCTGGATCCCGTGCCATCGGCACCCGGGCTCTACCGCACCATCACCGGCGCGGAAGCGGTATCGCTCGGCCTGGTTGCCGGCGCGCAGCTGGCGAACCTGCCGATGTTCTTCGGCGGCTACCCGATCACCCCGGCCTCGGCGATCCTGCACAACTTGGTAAAGATGAAGGAGTTCGGGGTCACGACCTTCCAGGCCGAGGACGAGATCGCCGCGATCTGCGCTGCAATCGGTGCGTCTTATGCCGGGCAGCTGGGCGTGACCTCGTCGTCGGGCCCCGGCATCGCGCTCAAGGGCGAGGCCATGGGCCTGGCGATCATGACCGAGCTGCCGCTGGTCATTGTCAACTCGCAGCGTGGCGGCCCTTCGACCGGCCTGCCGACCAAGACCGAGCAGTCGGACCTCTACCAGGCGGTTTACGGCCGCAACGGCGATGCTCCCATGCCGGTGATCGCCACTCGCTCACCCGCCGACGCGTTCGAGTGTGCGATCGAGGCGGTGCGCCTTGCGACCGAGTACATGACCCCGGTCATGCTGCTGACCGACGGCTACATCGCCAACGCGTCCGAGCCATGGAAGGTGCCCGATCCGGCCAGCTTCGCGCCGTTCCCGAAGACCTTCCTGGAAGAGACGAACAACCCCGAAGGCCGCGTCCTGCCCTTTAAGCGCGACGATCAGGGCGTTCGCCCTTGGATCAAGCCCGGGACGCCCGGTCTGATGCACCGCATCGGCGGCATCGAAAAGGCGATCGACAGCGGTAACATCGATTACGCCCCCAATACCCACCAGTCGCAGACCGACGCCCGCGCCGCCAAGGTCAAGGGCATCGCCGCTGCCATTCCGGCGCAGGATGTCACGCTCGGCGAGGCTTCGGGCAAGCTGGCGGTGGTCGGCTGGGGTTCGACCTTCGGGCCCATCCACCAGGCCGTGCGCCGTGCCCGCCGCAAGGGCCTGGACGTGCACCACATCCACGTGCGCCACATCTGGCCGCTGCCGGCGAACCTAGGCGAGTTGCTGGGCTCTTACGACAACGTGCTGGTGCCCGAGATGAACACCGGCCAGTTCAAGACCGTGCTGCGCGACCAATTTCTCGTGGACGCGGTGCCGCTGAACAAGGTGTCGGGTCAGCCCTTCGCCATTGCCGAGATCGAGGCTGCGATCGCCAAGTTCTTCGACAGCGTTCCGGGCAACGAAGGCGGCGAGGTCTTCGTCAACGAAGGCCAGCTGCCCAGCCCCGAAGCGCACAACGACTGATAAGCGGGACGAACCCCATGAACGACATGACCCCTATCCAGACCACGCTCAAGGACTGGGAAACCGACCAGGAAGTGCGCTGGTGCCCGGGCTGCGGCGACTACGCGATCTTGAAGGCCGTGCAGCGTACACTGCCGATGATCGGCGCCGACCCGGCGAACACCGTGTTCGTCTCCGGCATCGGCTGCTCGAGCCGCTTCCCGTACTATGTCGAGAGCTACGGCTTTCACACCATTCACGGCCGCGCGCCCGCGTTCGCGACCGGCATTAAGCTGGCGAATCCAGACCTGAATGTTTGGATCGTCACCGGCGACGGCGATGGCATGTCGATCGGCGGCAATCACACGATGCACGTGCTGCGCCGCAATCTCGACTGCCAAATCCTGCTGTTCAACAACGAGATATACGGCCTCACCAAGGGCCAGTTCTCGCCCACCAGCCGTCCCGGCACGACCTCGCCGACGACGCCGCTCGGCTCCTACGACCGTCCGGCAAGCCCTTGCGCCTTTGCGCTCGGCGCCGGCGCTCGGTTCATCGCGCGTGCCTTCGACGTATCGAAGGAACTGCCGAACACTCTGATCGCGGCGCATGCGCACAAGGGCGCAGCGTTCGTGGAGATTTTCCAGAACTGCATTGTCTACAACAAGGATCGCTTCGACGACTTCACGTCCAAGGGCACCGAGGACATGCAGCTGTGGTGCAAGCATGGCGAGCCGCTGCTGTTTGGCAATCCCAAGACCGGTCCGCTCAAGGGTCTCTCGCTCGATCTCGATACGCTGTCGCTGAAGGTGGTCGAGGTCATAGACGGCGACTGGCAGGCAGCCGGCGTGGTCGTGCACAACGTGCGCAATCGCGGTTTGGCGCACATGCTCGTCGAGATGCCCCACGGTCCGTTCCCCATGGCGCTGGGCACGATCTACGACGATCCGGCGCCGACCTTCGAGGGTTCGGTTGCGCTCGAGAAGCAGCAGGCGACCGCGGGCAAGACGGCCGACCTCGCCAAGCTGCTCGGCAAGGGCCAGACCTGGACGGTCGAGCCTGAAGCCGCGCACGGTCTGATGGATTGACCTTCCGTCCTCTCCCCGGCGGGGAGAGGAGCTTAGGTGCGGTCGACTTGGCATCCGTCGCGCGCCATAGCCGGGGTCATGGATAACCTCACTCACAGCCTCGTCGGTTGGGCGCTCGCCGAGACAGGGCTGAAGCGCCGCACCCGCAAGGGCTTGGCCGCCTGCATCCTTGCGGCCAACATGCCTGACATCGACGTGTTCTGCGGCTGGGCGCCTTGGGAGCCGTTGGCGACGCACCGTGGCTTCACCCACGGTCTGGTCGGCGGCGTGCTGCTCATGCCGCCGCTGCTGGCTGCATTGCTATGGCTGCTCGACCGATGGCAGCAGCGCCGCGGGAGCACCTTCAAGAGCGGTCTGCCGATGCGCTTCGGCTGGCTCGTCGCCATCAGCTATCTGGGCGCCCTGACGCACCCGATGCTCGATCTGCAGAACACCTATGCAGTCCAGCTTCTCTCGGTCTTGAGTGCCAAGTGGTTCCACACCGATGGCCTGTTCATCGTCTCTCCCTGGCTGTTGGTCATGCTTGGCCTCGGCATCTGGCAAGCGCGACGGCGTAAAAGCGGCAAGCCGGCCGTTCTGGCGCTCGCAGTGGCTATGGTCTTCATCGTGGCGAACATCGGGATCTCGGCGCTGGCGTGGCAGGCACCATCACGCGGCGCTCCTTATGCGAGCCCCGATCGCGTCTTTGCCTCACCCGAGCCTCTCGCCTTCTGGCGCCGAGATGTGATCTGGCGTCAGCATGGTACGATCACGTACGGCCATTTCGACCCGCTGCGCAGCCTGACCTTGCTGGATGCGCTGGGCGCTTCCGTACCCGACCGCATGGCGGAGCCCGACGTCCAGCGCGCTGCTACCGCTAGCCGCCAAGTTCGCAAGTTCCTCGCCTGGTCGCAACTCCCAGTCGCTCGGGTCGAACGCCGCGGCTGCATCGCCAAAGTCACCTTCGGCGACGCGCGCTACAGCGGACCGATGGTCAGCCGCAACTTCAACGTGTCGGTCAGTGTACCGTCGGCGGTGGCGGGCTGTCCGCCGGTTCGCTGACCGCCTCCACCGCTGCTTTCGCGGGTCGGTACAGCACCGCGCTCGCCAGGAACGCCCACCCGGCGCCGCCCAGCCATCCGGCGAGCACGTCGCTGGGCCAGTGCACGCCCAGCCACACGCGGCTCCAGGCGATCACCAGGCTGACCACCAGCGCCGCTCCGATGATCGTCGCTCTCACCGAATGCCGCCGGCTCAATGCCGCGAACGCCAGGGCAATGCTGATGTAGACCACGGCCGAGTTGAAGCTGTGGCCGCTCGGAAAGCTGTTGCCCCCGGCCTCCATCAGGTGCGGCACGATCTGCGGGCGCGGGCGGCCCACCAGGTTCTTGATGCCGCTGTTGACCACCCAGGCGAGCACCACCGTCAACGCAAGCAGCAGAGCCTCGCGGCGCAGGCCGATGAACAGCAGCGCCACCACAGCCATGATCGCGACCAAGTTGCGCAGCAGCACACCGCCGAGGGCGGTCAGGTCGCGCACGCCCTCTCCAAGGCCCGACGGTCCCCACGGGAGGAGGTCCGCTCCGCGCCAGAGCAGCATACCGGCCTGGTCGAACGTGGCGGTCTGTCCGCGGGCGACGGCCCAGGCGATCCCGGCAAAGACAAGCCAGCACAGCAGCGCCAGGCCCAGCGACTTGCGCGGATCGATGCGGTGGCCGTACTTCGGGACTGCGATGGTTTCGGTTTCATTGGCCATAAGGGCAGGGAACGCGCCGCAGGCGGGCTCGTTGCGCGGGCATGAGTGCTTCAACCAAACCGCCGCGCATCGTCTGGCTGCGCCGCGACTTGCGGCTGGCGGACCAAGCTGCCTTCTGTGCCGCTGCCGAACAAGGGCCTGTGATCCCGGTCTACATCCTGGACGACGAGCGGGCGGGGGACCGCAAGCTGGGCAGTGCCTCGCGATGGTGGCTCCACGGCAGTCTCGAGGCGCTGGATGCTCGGCTCTCGGCCGCCGGATCCCGACTAGTCCTGCGCCGTGGCGACAGCGTTGCGGCGCTGGTCGCGCTGGTAGCGGAGACCGGTGCCAGCGGCGTGGAGGCCGTCCGGCACTACGAGCCCTGGTGGCGCGAGGCGGAGGAGCAGCTTGGCAGTCAAGTCGAGCTTCACCTGCACGATGGCAATTACCTGGCGCCGCCAGGCACGGTAACGACGGGCTCGGGCCAGCCATACAAGATCTACACGCCCTTCGCCCGCGCGCTTACCGCTCTGCTGCCGCTGCGCGATCCGTTGCCCGAGCCGACGCTACCGACACCTGCGAAGTGGCCGCATTCCGACAAGCTCGCTGACTGGGGCCTGCTGCCGATCAAGCCTGACTGGGCAAGCGGCTTTCGTGAGGCTTGGGCGCCCGGCGAGCAGGAGGCGCACGCACAGCTGGAGCACTTCACCGATCACGTGAAGGACTATGCGGAGGGACGCAACCTGCCGTCCGTCGATGGCTCGTCACGGCTGTCTCCACGCCTGCATTGGGGTGAAATTTCGCCGACGCAAGTGTGGCACACGCTCGAGGAGGTGCACGGGAAGGGCGCGGATACATTCCGCGGCGAGATCGTCTGGCGTGACTATGCGCAAAACGTGATCGACCAGTTTCCGCGCTACTCCGAGGAGAGCTACCGGGAGGCTTTCGCTCACTTCCCGTGGCGCGATCCGGCGAAAGACAAGGGCGCCGCGGCAGACCTGCAGGCATGGCAGCAAGGCCGGACAGGCTATCCGATCGTCGATGCTGGCATGCGGCAGCTGTGGACGATGGGGTGGATGCACAATCGCGTGCGGATGATCACCGCGAGCTTCCTGATCAAGCACCTGCTAATCGACTGGCGACATGGCGAGCGCTGGTTCTGGGATACTCTGGTCGATGCCGATTACGGCAACAACGGGGTGAACTGGCAGTGGGTCGCAGGCTCGGGAGTGGACGCGAGCATGTTCCCGCGGATCATGGCGCCGCTGACCCAATCGGCAAAGTTCGATGCTGCCGACTACATCCGTGAGTGGGTGCCCGAACTGGCCGATCTGCCGGACGCGTCGATCCATGATCCGGGAGAGGGTGAGCGTCCCAAAGCCTATCCGGAAAAGCTGATCGGGCACCGGGAAGCGCGGGAGCGGGCCTTGGCTGCGTACCGGCAGGTGCGGGCTTAGGCCGTCCTTCGCGGCGTACCGGCAATCACGCACCCGCCCGATTGCCAGCGCCGCCTATCCGTTCCATATCGCGGCCATGAACGCGCAAGTTCCGGGCAGAGGACATGAGCTCGTCGCCGCCGGGCGGCCGCTGGGCATCGGGCCGCAGTGGCTGGCACGCCTGTGGGCGGGTGGGCTCAACCGCGTGCTCGACCGGATCGATGCGGGCTTGGCGCGCGGGTCGATCATGGCGACGCTGCCGGACGGCTCGACACGCCTGCTGGGTGGACGCGAGGAGGGTTTCGACTGCGTGGTCGAGTTGCGCAGTTTCCGCGCGCTGCTGCGGCTCGCGACCGGGGGCTCGGTGGGCTGGTACCAGGCCTGGGAAGCGGGCGAGTGGACCAGCCCCGATCCGGTGCCGCTGTTCGCGCTGTTCATGGACAATGCGATCACGCTGGGCCAGGCCGCGCGCGCTAGGGGGCCGTGGCGCCTGGCCGCACGCTGGCTGCACCGCCTGCACCGCAACTCGCGCAAGGGTGCTCAGCGCAACATCCACGCCCACTACGACCTGGGTAACGACTTCTACGCGCAGTGGCTGGGCACCACGATGTTCTACTCCAGCGCCCTGTTCAGCCGCGAGAACGGCCCGAGCCAGCACGCGCAGTTCTTCAGCGAGCTCGACGCCGGGCAATCCGCCAAGGTCGCCGCGCTGGACCAGCGGCTGACGCTGTCGCCGGGCGAGCGCGTGCTGGAGATTGGCTGCGGCTGGGGCACGCTTGCCGCGTGCCTCGCCGAAGAGCGCGGCGTGCTGGTCGATGCCATCAGCTTGTCGGACGAGCAGCTGGACTATGCGGGCACGCGCTGGTCACCCAAGCGCGGTGCGGTCGATTTCCGCAAGCAGGATTATCGCGACGTCGCCGGCGCTTACGATGCGATCGTCAGCGTCGAGATGGTCGAGGCGGTGGGCCGCGAGTACTGGGGTGAGTTCCTGGACTGCATCGCCCGCAACCTGCGCCCCGGCGGCAGGGCGGCGCTGCAGTACATCTCGCTGTGCGACGAGCTGTTCGAAAGCTACGCGCAGAGCGCCGACTTCATCCAGACCTACATCTTCCCCGGTGGCATGCTGCTGAACGAGCCTGAGTTCCGGGCGCTGGCAGAGGAGCGTGGGCTCACCTGGGAAGACCATCAGCCGTTCGGCCTGGACTACGCGCGCACCCTGGCGATGTGGCGCGAGCGGTTCGACGATGCGGTGGAGGAAGGGCGTTTGCCGGTCGGCTTCGACGAGCACTTCGTCCGGCTCTGGCGCTATTACCTGATGTACTGCGAGGGCGGCTTCCTGGGCGGCGGCATCGACGTGGCGCAAGTCACGCTGCGCAAGGCCGCCTGACGCCGCGCTCTACCCGCGGTAGACGCTCTCGCCCTGCCAGCGCATCAGGATCGATTCGTAGAGCATCGGGCCCAGCAGATCGTCGAAGGCGCATCCGACCAGGCCTTGCTCCCACCAGATCACGCGCGCTTGCAGGGCATCGTGGTCGGGCAGGGTCAGCCAACACATCGTGCCGCCAGGGATCCGGCTGATCGCCGTCGCTGAAAAGCCGGAGAGCGAAAGATTGCGCACCACCGTCTGGATCTTCTTGCCGCCTGCCGGTCGCAAGGCAGCGGGAATGGAAAGGCGCGTGCGATGTGCGCTGCGGTCTTCCTGCGCTGCAAAGGCGTACTTGTCGGTCTGCGTGCTGTTCATCATCGCCGTCCGGTCTGCCACGGGGACTCGCAGTCACCCTTTCCTAACAAGACATGGCAGAGAGGAGGTTGCCGCGGTGTTACCTCGCAGGGTTAACGGACTCGCGGTGTCCGGTCATAAATGGCTCTGACAAAAGGGAAACGATGCGTGTCGCAACCACCTCGGGCGGCTTGACCGATGCGGGGTCCTCACCAGGGTAGGCGCGCTCGCGCATCTTGGTTCGGGTCGCGCCGGGGTTGACGATCGCGACGCGCACCTTGGAAATATTCGCCACCTCTTGCGCGTGGCAGTCGAGCAGCATTTCGAATGCGGCCTTGGTCGAGGCGTAGGCGCCCCAGAACGGGCGCGGGGCCGTGGCCACCGTGCTGGTCAGCCCGATGATGCGGCCATCGGCGCTCGCGCGGAGCAGATGATCGAAGTTGGCGATCAGCGCCTGGGTTGCCAGGACATTGACCGTCATCGCCTTGTTCCACGCCTTCTGATCGATTTGCGCTACCGAAGTAAGCTCTGGCAACAGCGCCGCGTTGATCACTAGGATGTCGAGCTTGTCCCAGCGCTGGCCCAGTGCCGTCGCCAGGCGCGCGATGCCGTCCGGCTCGCTCAGATCTACCGGTGCGATCGTCGCCGAGCCGCCGGCCGCGAAGATCGCCTCCTCGACTACCTCAAGCCCCTTGGTATCGCGCGCGGTCAGCACCACGTGCGCGCCGGCGGCAGCAAGTGCCTTGGCCGTCGCCGCGCCGATGCCCTTGCTCGCGCCGGTCACCAGCGCGGTCTGCCCTTCCAACATCGGCGAACTCACGCGACTTTGTGGACGGGCAGCGTCAGCAAGTCGGGCGTCTCACGCTCAGCCAGGTCGGTCAGCGAGGTCGGGTACTCACCGCTGAAGCAGGCGTCGCAGAATTGCGGGCATTTGTTGTTGCGCTCCGCCTCACCAACCGCGCGATAGAGGCCGTCGATCGACACAAAGGCTAGGCTATCGGCCTTGATGAAGGCGGCCATCGCCTCGGTGTCCATGTTCGCTGCCAGCAGCTTGGAGCGCTCGGGCGTGTCGACACCGTAGAAGCAGGAGTGCCCCGTAGGAGGGCTGGCGATGCGCATGTGCACTTCGGCCGCGCCGGCGTCGCGCATCATTTCGACGATCTTCATCGAAGTGGTGCCGCGCACGATCGAATCATCGATCAGGATGACCCGCTTGCCTTCGATGATAGCGCGGTTGGCGTTGTGCTTGCGCTTCACGTCAGCGTGGCGCGCGCCCTCCGAGGGCTGGATGAAGGTGCGCCCGACGTAGTGCGAGCGGATGATGCCGAGTTCAAACGGGATGCCCGATTCCTGCGCATAGCCGATCGCCGCCGGCACGCCGCTGTCCGGCACGGGAATGACGATATCGGCATGTGCTGGCGATTCCTTGGCCAGCTCTACGCCGATGTGCTTGCGCACTTCGTAGACCGATCGGCCGTCCATCACCGAATCGGGGCGGCTGAAATACACGTGCTCGAAGATGCAGGGGCGCGGGGCCGGGTTGCCGAACGGGCGGTGGCTGGAGATTGTGCCCTTGTGGTCGACCTGGACCATCTCGCCCGGCTCGATCGAGCGGACGAATTCGGCGCCGACCACATCGAGAGCGACCGTTTCGCTGGCAAAGATCGTCGCTTCGCCAAGCCGGCCCATGACCAGCGGGCGGATGCCCAGCGGATCCCGGCAAGCGATCATCCCCTGGTCGGTCATGCAGATCAGCGAGTAGGCGCCTTCTACCATGCGCAGCGCATCGACGAAGCGGTCGAGCAGGGTGGGGTAGCGGCTGGTCGCGACGAGGTGGATGATCACCTCGGTGTCGGACGTCGATTGAAAGATCGCGCCGCGCCGAACCAGCTCGCGCTTAAGCGCGGTGGCGTTGGAGATGTTGCCGTTGTGGGCGATCGAAAAGCCGCCCGCGGACAGGTCCGCGAACAACGGCTGGACATTGCGCAGGCCAGACCCACCGGTCGTGGAGTAGCGCACATGGCCAGAGGCCATGTCGCCCGGCAGCGTCTCGGAAATCGACTTGTCGGCAAAGACTTGGGCGACGTGGCCGAGGCCCTTGTGCGAGTAGAACTCGCGGCCGTCGAAAGTGGTGATGCCCACCGCTTCCTGCCCGCGGTGCTGCAGAGCGTGGAGCCCGAGCGCGGCGATGTTCACCGCGTCCCGAGCACCGATCACGCCGAAGACGCCGCACTCTTCGCGCAGTTTGTCCCCGTCGGCATCACGGAAGGGGTGTGTCATGTTCATGGATGTTTTCCGACCCGCGCGGCGCGTTTTCGCTGTCGGCGCATGTGATGGAAGTGGGTCGAAAAAGCAAGGGGGCAGGGGGCGATGATCGCGGCAGATTGATGTTGCATGCGCAAGACAGTGCCGACACGTGGCGCTTGGAACCTTGAACCTCACCCACCGTTACGCACCCGCCTTCGCTTGCCACCGTCACGCCGACGACCTATTCGCCGCGCATCTTCCTTGTCACCGGACACTCGCTTGCTGCTTTCCCCTTTCGAATGGATGATCGCCAAGCGCTACATGCTGCCTGGCCGGGGCGAGGCGTTCATCGCCCTTGTCGCCGGCATCAGCCTGGTCGCGGTGATGCTCGGCGTCGCTGCGCTGGTCATCGTCATGAGCGTCATGAACGGCTTCCGGGCCGAGCTGTTCGACAAGATCGTCGGGCTGAACGGCCACGCTATCATCCAGGCCTACGGCGGCAGGCTGGATAACTGGCAGAGCGTGCTGCAGGAGGTCCGTAAGACTCCTGGCGTCACGCGCGCCTCCGGCCTGATCGAGCAGCCGCTCCTCGCGACCTTCAACGGGCGTGTCGAAGCTATCCTCGTTCGAGGCAATACGGCCGAGGACATCACGCGTCTCAAGCCGCAGCTGAAGGCTGGGAGCCTTTCGCCTCTGAAGCCGGGTGCTGATCAAGTCGCGATAGGGTCACGACTGGCTGAGAGCCTCGGTGTCGGCGTTGGTGACACAATCACCATCATCAATCCTCAAGGCCGCTCGACGCCATTTGGGACGGTGCCGCGCCAGATTGCGTACCAAATCGCCGCCATCTTCGAGATCGGGGTTTACGACTACGATCAAGCCTTCGTGGTGATGCCTATCCCCGATGCTCAGACACTGTTGCTCACCGGCAATACCATCCAGATGATCGAGGTCACGACAACCGATCCCGACAAGGTCGGGGAGATCATGGCACCTCTCGTGCGGCGCTTCTCCGGTCAGGCCGAAGTCAAGGACTGGAAGACGATCAACGCCTCGCTGTTCGAAGCGCTGGCGGTGGAGCGCGTGGCGATGTTCGTGGTGCTGTCGATCATCGTGCTGGTCGCGGTGTTCAACATCCTGTCCTCGCTGATTATGCTCGTGCGGGCCAAGACGCGCGACATCGCCATCCTGCGCACCATGGGGGCGACGCGAAGATCGCTGATGAAGATCTTCGTCACCGCCGGCTTCCTGATCGGCGCGCTCGGTACCGGTGCGGGTGTGCTGCTCGGCTTCGTGTTCCTGTTCTTCCGTCAGCCCATCGTGCATGGCGTCGAGATCCTCACGGGGCAGAACCTGTGGGATCCTTCGATCCGGTTCCTGACCGAGCTGCCCAGCCGTACCGACCCTGTCGAAGTCACTGTGATATGTGTGCTCAGCCTAGTCCTCAGCTTCCTGGCGACGCTCTATCCCGCTTCGCGCGCGGCGGGCACCGATCCCGTACAGGTGCTGCGTTATGAGTAGCTCCATCCATTCTGGCCCAGTCGTCGTCCTGGATCAGCTGACGCGCAGCTTCGAGCAAGGCGGCGTGCGTATCGATGTGCTGCGCGGCGCGAACCTGGCCATCCGTCCCGGCGAGATCGTCGCGCTGCTGGGGCCATCGGGCTCCGGCAAGTCGACGATGTTGCAGGCTATCGGCCTGCTCGAAGGCGGCTTTGGCGGCAAGATCGAGATCGCCGGCATCGACGCCTCTCGTCTTGGCAAGGACCAGCGCGCGGCCGTGCGGCGCGACCACATCGGGTTCGTCTACCAGTTCCATCACCTGCTGCCCGACTTCTCGGCGATCGAGAACGTGGTGCTGCCGCAGCTTGTCGCCGACAAGCCGCACGCCGAAGCACAGGCTCGCGCCAGTGAGCTCCTATCGGCGCTGGGGCTCGCCAACCGGCTCGACCATCGTCCGAGTCAGCTTTCGGGCGGCGAGCAGCAGCGCGTGGCGGTCGCCCGCGCACTCGCCAACAAGCCGCAGCTGGTTCTGGCGGACGAGCCTACCGGCAACCTCGACGAAGCCACAGCCGATCGCGTGCTCGGTCAGTTTCTCGAACTAGTTCGGGGCGAGGGCTCGGCCGCGCTGGTGGCGACTCATAACGAGCGGCTCGCGATGGCGATGGATCGCGTCGTCCGCCTCCACGATGGCCTGCTCGAGGAAACTCACCTTCGTTGATTTACGTTAGTGCAGCGACAAGATCCAGAAACATCGCGGCAAGAAACCTCAGGAGAAAGTGATGAGCGACATCCCCACCACCATCGACGGTGAGCCCGGTCAGCCGGCCAGCGCAGGCTGGAACGACGCGGCCGAGCTGCACAAGTGCGAAGATGGTGGCGGCCTGTTCCATCGCTTGAAGACGATCCGCCGTGGCACCCTAGCAGAGCTGATCTCGTTCGTGCTTAGCCTGCCCGACGAGGACCAGGGCGACTACGCGATCCAGAAGGAAGGCGATCATCAGCTGCGTATCGGCGAGATCCGCAGCCTGTCGCGCCGCGCGGACTTTCCGCCTCGCCCGAACTGAGAGGCGGTTGCGTTCACGCCGTAAGTCTCTGATTATTAAGCGCACCTTCAGGGTGCCTGTGCGATATGGCCGCTCATGACGAGCGTCCATCCGGCCAGGCCCCCTGACTTCTGCAACAACGGGGAGGCGCAGCTGTGAAGACGATCGCCGACTTCGAAGTGAAAACCGGTAGCGGCACGCAGATCTCGCTCGCAGAGAAGGCGGGCAAGGTCCTGCTGGTGGTGAACACCGCCAGCCGCTGCGGCTTCACGCCGCAATACACCGGCCTGGAAGGTCTGTGGCAGCAGTATCGCGAGCGCGGGTTCGAGGTGTTGGCATTTCCGTGCAATCAATTCGGCAACCAGGAACCTGCCGGGGACGCGGAAATCGCCACGTTCTGCGATATCCACTTCGGCCTCAGCTTCCCCCTGATGAGCAAGGTGGAGGTGAACGGCGCCGGTGCGGCTCCGCTGTTCGACTGGCTCAAGGGCGAGGCGCCCGGCATGCTCGGAACGCGGCGGATAAAATGGAACTTCACCAAGTTCCTCATCGACCGAGCTGGCAAGGTCGTTCGGCGTTATGGACCGACCGTCAAGCCCAAGAAGCTGAGCCGGCACATCGAGGCCTTGCTCTGACACTTCCTCTCGCCGGTGGGGCGAGGACAAGTGCAATCCACCACTTCCGCTCCGACCGCCCTTGATCGGACGAACTGTCGACGCCAAAACCACTTGATGGCTTTCGCGCAGTTCGTGCCCCTTCGGATCTTCTCCAGCTTCACCATGCTCGATGGCGCGATCGAGCCTAAGGCGATTGCCAAGCTGGCGAAGGAGCGCAAGTTCCCCGCGGTCGCTATCTGCGATCGCAATGGCCTGTACGGCTCGTCCGCCTTCGCTCCGGCTTGCAAAAGCTCTGGCGTTCAGCCGATCATCGGCACCTTCCTGGCAGTCGCTCGCGACGCGGCGCCCGACGCACCGATCGACTGGCTCGCGCTCTATGCCCAGAACGAAGCTGGGTGGAACAATCTGTGCCACCTGGTCAGCCGCGCTCACCTCGATCGTCCACTCGAACGTGATCCCCACGTCGCCTTCGAAGACCTCGAAGGCTATTCGGACGGCCTGATCTGTCTGACCGGAGCAGGGGAGGGGGCGCTCGCCCGGCTCTACGCTGATGGCCGCGATATCGCCGCAGGGCACATGTGCGACGCTCTTCAGCGCTTGTTCCCCGGTCGCCTGTACATCGAGATCGCGCGCAGCGGCGACCCGGTGGAGGACGCGTCGGAAGACGCGCTGGTCGATCTCGCGTATGCCCGGGACCTGCCGCTGGTGGCGACGAACCCTGCCCAGTACGCGGAGAAGCACTTCCACCCTGCGCACGACGCCTTGCTGTGCATCGCCAACTCGACCCACATCGACGCACCGGACCGGCCGCGTTCCTCGAACGAGCGCTGGGTCAAGCCGGCCGAGATGATGGCCGATCTCTTCGCGGACTTGCCGGAGGCGCTCGCCAACACGCTGGTCGTCGCGCAGCGGTGCGCCTTCGCGCCGCCCAAGCGCAAGCCGATCCTCCCGAGCTTGGCTGGCGACAAGGCCGGCGAAGAGCGCATGCTGGTGGACGATTCGCGCAAGGGTCTCGCCGGCCGCCTCGCGCTTTACTGGCCCGAGACGACGGCGGAGGAGCTCGATGCGGTGATGGCGCTGCCCGAAGCCGAGCGGCGCGACGCATGGCAGACTAGACTGCAACCGCAAGGTGTTGGGGAAGAGTTCCTGGAGTACGCCACCCGGCTCGATTTTGAGGCCGGAATCATCATCAAGATGGGCTTTCCCGGTTACTTCCTGATCGTCGCCGACTTCATCAAGTGGGCCAAGGACAACGGTATCCCGGTCGGGCCGGGCCGTGGTTCGGGTGCAGGCTCGGTAGTCGCCTGGGCGCTCACCATCACCGATCTCGATCCGCTCAAGCTCGGCCTGCTGTTCGAGCGCTTCCTGAACCCGGAACGCGTGTCGATGCCGGACTTCGACATCGACTTCTGCGAAACGCGGCGTGGCGAAGTGATCCGCTACGTCCAGGCTAAGTACGGCCATGACCACGTCGCGCAGATCATCACCTTCGGCAAGATGAAGGCCCGCGCGGTGCTGCGCGACTGCGGGCGCATCCTGCAGATGAGCTACGGCCGGGTCGACTCGCTGTGCAAGATGGTGCCCAACCATCCGACCGACCCGTGGACGCTCGACCGCGCGGTGAACGGCGCCGCCGACTTCCGTCGTGAGTACGACAACGACAACGAGGTGAAGCGCCTCGTCGACTTGGCGCGCCTGCTCGAAGGCCTGCCGCGCAATTCCTCGACCCACGCGGCCGGTGTGGTGATCGGCGACCGTCCGTTGTCCAAGCTGGTACCGCTCTATCGCGACCCGCGCTCGGACATGCCGGTGACCCAGTTCGACATGAAGTATGTCGAAGACTCGGGCCTCATCAAGTTCGACTTCCTCGGCCTCAAAACCCTGTCGGTCCTGCGCAAAGCGACCGACCTGCTGGAGAAGCGCGGCATCCGCATCGACTTGTCGACGCTGCCCTGGGACGACGCCGGCGTCTACGAGCTGCTGAAACGCGGCGACACTGTCGGCGTGTTCCAGCTGGAATCGGAAGGCATGCGCCGCACGCTGGCGGCGGTGAAGCCGACCAACTTCGGCGACATCATCGCGCTCGTCTCGCTCTATCGGCCAGGTCCGATGGACAACATCCCGCTGTTCGGTCAGCGCAAGAACGGCCTGGCGCCGATCGAGTACCCGCACGACAAGCTCGCCGGCATCCTGGGCGAGACCTACGGCATCTTCGTCTATCAGGAGCAGGTGATGCAGGCTGCGCAGATCCTGGCGGGCTACTCGCTGGGCGACGCCGACTTGCTGCGCCGCGCGATGGGCAAGAAGGTTCAGGCCGAGATGGACGCGCAGCGCCAGCGCTTCGTCGATGGGTGCAAGGAACACTCTCAGATCGAAAAAGCCAAGGCGAACGAACTGTTCGACTTGATCGACAAGTTCGCCGGCTATGGCTTCAACAAGTCGCACGCGGCTGCTTACGCGCTGCTGGCGTATCACACGGCCTGGCTGAAGGCGCACTACCCGCACGAATTCTACGCCGCCTCGATGTGCTTCGACATGCACCAGTCGGAAAAGCTCGCGATCTTCGTCGACGACGCCCGCCGCAACGGGGTCGAACTCGCCGCTCCCGACATCAACATGTCCGAGGCCGAATTCACTGTCGAGGAAACGCCCGACAGCCACGCCGTCCGCTATGCTCTGGCGGGTATCCGCAACGTGGGCGAAAAGGCGATGGAGGCGATCGTCGCAGAACGCGAAGCGAACGGCAAGTTCGTCAGCCTGGACGACGTGTTCCGCCGCGCGCCTGCGGGCTCGATGAACCGACGCCAGCTGGAAAGCCTGGCCGCAGCGGGTGCCTTCGACGGGTTGGAGCCAAACCGCGCCAAGGTGCTCGCCAATGCCGACACCCTGTTGGCCGAAGCCGACCGCGCCTCGCGCGAGCGGACCAGCAGCCAGCACGCCCTGTTCGGCGGCGACGAGCACGAGGAGCAGGGCTTGCGCCTTGTCGAGTGTGCGCCCTGGAACCGGATGGACCAGATGGCGAAGGAGCGCGAGAACTTCGGCTTCTACTTCGCAGCTCACCCGGTCGAGCAATGGCGCAATGTTGCTTCGGCGAACGGCGCGCGCACGCATGCCAGCCTTGTCGCCGGCGGCGCCTCTGGCCGGGCCGGTGCGGCGATGGCGGTGCTCGTGGAGAACGTGCAGAAGCGCAAAACCCGCAAGGGCAAGGACTTCATCCTCGGCGATTTCTCCGACCAGTCCGGCCAGTTCAGCGCCTCCTGCTTCGAAGAAAGCTTGGTCGACAGCTTCGTGAAGTGGGCGAAGGAGGGCACCTGCGTGCTGCTCACCGTCGAACTCGACAGTCCCAGCCCCGACGAGCCGCCGCGCGTCACCGTGCGCGGCGCGCGGCCGCTCTCTGAGCTGAAGGCCGATGCGCGCATGTGCCTGACGCTCGATGTCGAGACGGTGGAAGCGGTGCAGGAGCTGGCATTGTTGCTGCGCCCGGGTCTCAAGGGCTGCGGTGAGGTGATCGCCCGGCTGCACATCGACGAGCAGCAGGTCCAGGAAGTCCGGCTAGGGCGTGACTTCGCGCTCGATGGGGATTTTGCCGATCAACTCGCCCAGGTGGCCGGGATCAGCGCAATCTCGATCAAGCCGGTCAAGGCTGGCGGGAGCCACTTGCGGCTGGTGGCGTGAATTTGCCTATTTAAATCGCCTGCTGCCGTAGCGATCTACCGAAGCTTAATCGACCCCGATTGTCCGCTCACTTCACCCAGTCGAGCCCCAGTTCCTCGTAGAGGTCCTTGGCCTCGGCCCAGTTCTCCTCGACTTTGACGTGCAGGAACAAGTGGACCTTGTGGCCCAGGATGGTCGCGAGTTCGTTGCGTGCGGCCTCGCCGATCGCCTTGATCATCGCGCCCCGCTTGCCCAGCACGATCGCCTTCTGGCTGTCCCGCGCAACGACGATCTGCTGGCGAACTTCCACCGAACCGTCCTTGCGCGGCATGTAAGCCTCGGGGCGCACGGCGGTGTCGTAAGGCAGCTCGTCGTGGAGAAGGCGATAGACCTGCTCGCGGGTCACTTCGCAGGCAAGCAGGCGTTCGCTGGCGTCGGAGACCTGGTCCTCAGGGTAGTGCCAGGGACCTTCGGGCATGAGGCCGGCCAGGTGCGCCTTGAGTTCGGGCACGCCATCGCCGGTCAGCGCGGAGATGAAGAACACCTCCTCGAACGCGAGCTTGCCATTCAGGTCTTGCGCCAGCGCCAGTAGCGGCTCCTTGGCGGTCGCGTCGACCTTGTTGAGCACCAGCAGCTTGCGCTCGGGCCGGTCTTTCAGCGTCTCGAGCAAAGGCTCGAGTTCGTGCCGGCGCTGCTTGACTGGGTCGACCACCAGCAGGATCGCGTCGGCCTCCTGCGCACCTTCCCAGGCGGCGGATACCATCGCCCGATCGAGCCGGCGCTTGGGAGCGAAGATGCCCGGCGTGTCGGCCAGGATGATCTGCACTTCGCCAGCCAGGGCGATGCCCAACAGGCGCGCGCGCGTGGTCTGCGCCTTGGCCGAAGTGATCGCCACCTTCTGCCCGACCATCGCGTTGACCAACGTGGACTTGCCCGCATTGGGCGCGCCGATCACCGCGACCAGGCCGCATTTTTCCGTCATGTACCAGTCTCCTCTTCCCCGACATGGAGGAAGGACAATCGTCAGCCTGAAGTTGTTTCAGGGTCTATCCGACCGCTTAGACCGAACGCTCCCGGTCACCAACCACGAAGCGGCAGGACGGCCAGAGCGCCAAGTCTGCGGCACGATGGACCCTGAAACGAGTTCAGGGTGACGAGGGATGGGTTGAAAGGGTGGGTGCTGAGGACATCACCCGAATCTGCGCATGAATTCTTCGGCAGCCTGCGTTTCGGCATCCTGCTTGCTGTTCGCCGTCGCCTGCGCCTCGCCGACGCCGTGGACCGATACTGCGACTGTGAACCGAGCTGCATGATCCGGACCCGAGCGGTCGAGCAGCTTGTATTCGGGCGCGCGGCGGCGGTTGCCCGCGGCCCATTCCTGCAGCGCCGACTTGGGATGCTTACGGCTGCCCGTCTTGCCGAGCACCGGCTCTTCCCAGAGCTGGCGCACCATGGCCCTAGACGCCTCGAAACCGTGCTCCAGGAAGCATGCCCCGATCAGCGCTTCCATGACGTCGCCCAGGATGTTGTCGCTGTCCTGGCCGCCATCGTCGCGCGCCTGCTTGCCCAGCCGAATGTGCGGCGCAAGCTCGATGCTGCGCGCGATGGTGGCGCAAGTCGCGCGGCTGACGAGCGCGTTGAGACGTTGGGACAGCTTGCCTTCCGGACCGTCCCCGCGCTCGTACAGCCAATCGGCGATCGACAGGCCCAGCACGCGATCGCCCAGAAACTCCAGCCGCTCGTAGTTGCGCTTGTCGGCGGTGCTCGCGTGAGTCAGCGCCTCCTCCCATAGGGCGGAATCGCGAGGCGCTACGCCCGCATGCTCGGCCAAGAATCGGATGGTCTCGGGTGAGAGCGTCACGCCCGCCATCCCGCTTTCGTGCTGAGCGAAGAAGCGGATGGACGCACTGAGGGGATACTCAGAACGTCCCGCCGATCCGGCTCCAGCGCGCGGCGGTGAACCAGGTCCAGGGCTTGATCCATTCTGCGCCGCCGTCGGTGGAGAACATCATCACCGACGCCTTGCCGACCAGGTTCGCCTGCGGGACGATGCCGATGCCTTCGCCCTCGATTGCCGGGAAGCGGCTGTCGAGCGAGTTGTCGCGGTTGTCACCCATCAGGAACAGGTGCCCCGCGGGAACCTTGAACACCTGGGTATCGTCCTGCGGCTGCGTGCCGAGGTCGAGCACGTTGTAGCTCTTGCCTTCGGGCAGCGTCTCGCGGAACTGCGGGTAAGAGCACGCCATGCTGCCATCGGGCGTCTGCGTCTCGAACTCGATCGCATAGCAACGCGTGTTGGGCGTCAGCGGCAGGATGAAGTTGCCGACCCGCTGCTTTGGCACGGCTTTGCCGTTCAGGAACACTTGGCCGCCGCGCACCTGGACGGTATCGCCCGGCAGGCCGATCACCCGCTTGATGTAGTCGACGTCGTTGCCCGGAGGCGCCTTGAAGATGACCACGTCGCCACGGTCCGGCTGACTCGCGAAGATGCGGCCCGGGATCAGCGGCAGGCTGAAGGGCAGCGAATACTTGGAGTAGCCGTACGACCACTTGGACGCGAGCAGGTAGTCGCCGTTCAGCAGGCGCGGCAGCATCGACTCGCTCGGAATGTTGAACGGCGAGAAGATGAAGCTGCGGAACACCACCACCAGCACCACCAACTTGAACAGGAAAACGAAGAAGTTCTCCTGCTTTTCCTCCTGCTTGGGAGGCGCCGCCGGTGCACCGACAGGCTGGGCGCCGAGGGGCTGCCCAATAAGCTGATCATCGGCGAGGTTGTGCGTGTCGGTCATCAAGCTGTCCATGTTGCTCGCCATGGCTCCCGTCAAGCGGCGTGCGCGGGGGAACAGCACCATGGTGGTGCCGATCTCGCACAAGATCTACCTTGGCCCTCGCAGGTGCAACAGGCATAAGGCGGCGCGATTGCGGGGCAGCGTGTCTGGCTAAGAGTGGGGAATGGCATGAGCGAGGCTACGGGTTCTGTGTGGAAGACGTTGGCGGATCTGCCGAAGCCCACGCTGGCACAGCTCTTCGCCGAAGATCCCGCGCGTCTCGACAAACTGGCGACACGCTTCGACCTTGGTGAACAGGGCATCCGTTTCGATTGGTCCAAGACCCACCTGGATGACGCGCACATCGCCGCGTTCGAGAAGCTTGCGCAGGCCGCCGATTTCGATGCGCATCGCCAGGCGCTGTTCACCGGAGAGATCGTCAACCCGACCGAAGGACGCGCGGCCGAGCACACGGCGCAACGCGGCGTCGGCAAGGACGAGAGCGTCGCGCTGGCGCGCGGCTACCACTCGCGCATGGCCGCCGTCGTCGAGGCGATCCACCAGGGCGCGATGGGCGAGGTGCGGCACCTGATCCACATCGGCATCGGCGGTTCGGCGCTAGGCCCGGCGCTGGCCGTTTCGGCTCTGGCGCGCGATGGGGCGCTGGTCGACGTGCATGTCGTCTCCAACATCGACGGCAATGCTCTCGAAGCGGCATTCGATGGCTGCGATCCGGCGACGACTATGCTGGCGATCGCGTCCAAGACGTTCACCACCACTGAGACCATGGTCAATGCCGCCAGCGCGATCGAGTGGCTGCAGGAGAATGGCGTCATCGATCCCTACGGCAGGGTCGTCGCGCTGACGGCTTCGCCGGAAAAGGCCGTGGAGTGGGGCGTGGACGAGACCCGCATTCTGCCGTTCTCCGAGAGCGTTGGCGGGCGCTATTCGCTGTGGTCGTCGATCGGGTTCCCCGTCGCCATGGCCTTGGGCTGGCCCGACTTCGCCGAGATGTTGGAAGGCGCCGCAATGGTCGACCGCCACTTCCGCGACACCGATGGCGCCGCCAACCTGCCGCTTCGCGCGGCTTTCGCCGATCAGTACTACACTCGTCTGCGGGGCTGCCAGACGCGTGGGGTGTTCGCCTACGACGAGCGGCTGACGCTGCTGCCCGACTATCTGCAGCAGCTGGAGATGGAATCCAACGGCAAGTCGGTGAAGGCGGACGGCTCTCCAGTCGACGGTCCGACCGCGCCGATCACCTGGGGCGGGGTGGGTACCGATGCGCAGCATGCGGTGTTCCAGCTGTTGCACCAGGGGACCAACCTAGTGCCGGTGGACTTCATCGCCGCGATCGTGCCGGGCCATGACCTGGACCCGGCGCACCATCGCATCCTGCTGTCCAACTGCTTCGCGCAAGGGGCGGCGCTGATGGCGGGCAAGCCGAGCGAGGATCCGGCGCGCGCCTATCCGGGCGACCGGCCATCGGCGACGATCCTGCTCGACGAGGTGTCGCCCGCCAGCTTCGGCGCGCTGATCGCGTTCCATGAGCATCGCACGTTCGCCAATGCCGTGCTGATGGGGATCAACCCCTTCGACCAGTTCGGCGTCGAGCTGGGCAAGGAAATCGCCAAGCAGATCGAGAAGGGGGGCACGACCTTCGATCCATCGACCGAGGCATTGCTGGAGTTGGCCGGGATCGCCTGAGTCGATCCGCCGGATCTGCACCGTTCCTTCACCAAGTCACTGTATCTACGCGTAGAACGGCGCCAAGCGGGGCTCAACCATAAACCGATAGATCCCTGTTCAGTCGCTCAGCAGCTTCGAGACATTGGGTTCTATGCAGATTCACTTCGCTTCGGTTCGTAGCTTTGCGCTCTGTGGCGCTGGCGCCATGGCTCTGTCAGCTTGTGGTGGCGGCGGTGGAGGGTCGGTCGCCTCGACACCGGCACCGATCGCCACGCCGGCGCCGTCTCCGACTGTGACTCCGGCGCCAGCACCTGCGCCCACTCCGACACCGACGCCCGTACCGACGCCTGCGCCAACCCCGGCGCCCGCGCCCACGCCGACGCCCGCGCCAACTCCGACGCCCACGCCAACTCCGACGCTCACTCCGGCTCCGACGCCCACGCCAACTCCGTCGCCCGCTCCGGCTCCGACGCCCACGCCAACTCCGTCGCCCGCTCCGGCTCCGACGCCCACGCCAACTCCGTCGCCCGCTCCGGCTCCGACGCCCACGCCAACTCCGACACCCACGCCAACTCCAACGCCCGCTCCGGATCGGACGCCCGTTCCAACTCCAACTCCCACGCCTGCTCCAGAGCCAGAGCCTACTCCCACGCCAACGCCTGCGCCGACGCCAAGCCCGACACCGAAACCTGCACCTGTCGGCGGCCTGGCGGCTCTGGTCCCAAAGGCGGACGTGGCGGTGCGCTCGGACGAGGACGACGAGGAGTACCGCCGCAACTACGACGCGTTCGAGTATGTCCACGCGCTCTACGCGCTCGATCACGGCTGGACCGGGCAGGGCGTGCTGGTCGGCCTGGTCGACGACGGCGTGCTGCAGAACGCGGAACTGACAGGTCAGTTGTCCGCGCTAAGCAAGGATTTCGGCACCACCACCACCGGCAGCAGCACCACCGACCGCAACGTGATCGGCGACAAGTACTCCGATCACGGCACCATGGTCGCCGGGGTGATCGCCGGCCTCAACGATGACAGCGGCATTCAGGGCATGGCTCCGGGCGCGAAGATCGTGGCGCTGCGCGTCAGCGATGTGAACACGACCACCAACGAGGAGACGCTGGGCCGCACGCTGCCGGCCGCGCTCAACTATGCGGCGGCGAACGGCATCAAGGTGGTCAACGCGTCGCTCGCCAAGGTCGATGCCAGCCAGGCCAGCCCGGTCTGGTCGAACATGGTCACTCGCTATGCAGCGTCCGGCGGATTGTTCGTGAACTCGGCCGGGAACGAGAGTGAGGCGAACGCCAAGGGCTACCTCGACCTCAACGATGCGAACCGCAACGGGTGGCTGTTCGTCACCGCACTGGACGTGACCGAAACCGGCGTGACGCTGGCGGACTATTCCAACCAGTGCGGCTCCATCGCGATGGCGCGCTGCGTTTCGGCGATGGGTTCGAACGCGACCATGGACGTGAGGGGCGAGTTGGTGCTGTTCAGCGGGACGAGCTCGGCCGCGGGGCAAGTCAGCGGCCTTGCTGCGCTGATCCTCAGCAAGTGGCCGCAGCTCTCGGGCGTGGAAGCGGGACAGGTGATCCTGAACACCGCGCACGATCTGGGCGCTGCGGGTATCGACCCGGTCTATGGCGCAGGCCTGATCGACGTCGAGGCAGCGCTCTCTCCGGTGTCGCCGACGCTGTCGAACGGTGTGACGCAGACCTCGCTTCAGGGTGCATCGATGGTCATCCCCGATGCCCTGGGGGGCGGCGCGGCCACGACCACGGCAGTCAAGTCGATGCTAGGCAAGGTGACTCTGCTCGATGGCTTTGGCCGTGACTTCAGCGGCAGCCTGGCCGGCCTCGTCGCGCATCCTGAACGCCGCGAGGGCAGCTTCGCGCGGCAGGTCGCGGCAGGTGCTGGTGCGGGCAGCTCGTCCTTCGCGGCGCCGGGCTTCACGGCTCGGTTCGGCTACGAAACACTCGGCGATGGCGCGAACGCACAAGTGCAACGTGGCCGGATGACCTCGGGTGAGTTCGCTCTGGCGCTGGGTTCCACGCGCGTGATGGCCACCTACGCCGGTCAGGACGCCATCCAGGACGAGGCCATGGGCCTGGCTCCGGCCTCCGACGTGACGCTGGCCTATGCGCCCGGTGCGAACCTGTCCGTCGGAGTGGCGCGTAGCGTGGCGGGTGGGCAGCTGTCCGTCTCAGCGCTGTCGAGCGATGGCGATTATGGCTCCGCGAGCGGTCTGATGCTGGGCTGGAGCGGCAAGCCGCTGCGGGTCAAGATGGGCTATCTGACCGAGCACGACACTCTGTTCGGCACACCGGTCGGTGCGGGTGCCCTGCGCTTCGGCAACGGCGCGCGGACTGCGTTCCTGGAGCTTTCGCGGCAGTGGCACGCGGGCGAGTGGTCGCTCGATACCTATGCTTCGGTGGGTGCGACGCGCCTCAAGATCGGCGGCGACACGCTGTTGACTTCGGCCAGGCCGATCCTGTCGCAGCGTGCCGGTTTGTCGGCGAGCCATGCGGCGTTCGGTGGCCGCGTGCGGATGGGACTGGCCTTGCCGCTGGTGGCGTTCGCGGGATCGGGTGAGCTGACCTACGCGATTGGCTATGACCTGACATCGCGATCGCTGGTCTACTCTCGCCAGAGGGTTGGGCTGACCGGGCGGATCGATCCGGTCATGAGCGTGGGCTATGAGCGGGGCGGCGCTGCCTCCGCGTTCCGCTTGGCCGCAGCCACCAACGCCAGCGGCGGGGACTGGCGCGCGCTCGCCTCGTGGAGGCTGACGCTGAAGTAAGCGCCGGTCAAGGCAGGGGATCAGCGCTGCAACGAATGTCCCAAGCCACGCCGCTCCGGCGTGCGTGTGCCTCGGGACAGTCCCGCCTCCGTCTCGCCTGCTCGCCCGAACTCCAGCTGGCCCGCGCCTGGCAGGTCCTCGCGCAGCAACGCTGCGAGTTGCTCGCGGCCGAAGCTCCAATCGCCCAGGTCGGACTCGGCGTTGATGTGCCCGCACGCTCCAGCATCGACGAACAGGCTGCCCCAGCGCCGAGCCAACGCCTGCGCGGTGTGGTGGCCCATCCAGGGATCGTTGCGACTGGCGATCAGGCGGCTGGGGAAGGGCAGTGCCTCGGTCGGCGTCGGCGCGAAGCGGGCGACACGCTCGTCCAACGGGAAGAAGTCCACTTCCGGCGGTGCCACCATCAGCGCGCCGATCACCGGCTGCTCCTCGTCCCGCTGAGCGTAGCGCGCCCACCATGCAACGGCGAGGCAGCCAAGACTGTGCGCTACGAGCACGACCGGGCGGCGGGCTTGGCGGATCGCCAGATTGAGATTGTTGATCCAGGTATTGCGATGCGGCTCGTCCCAGCGGCCCAGCTCGACCTTGCTGCAATCGGGGTGCTGCTGCTCCCAAAGGGTCTGCCAGTGCTCGGGCCCGCTGCCGAACAGTCCCGGCACAAGGAGGATCGCAGGGTTCTGCGATGCTGGCTGCGGACGTGGGCGGGGGGACATGCTTGCTCTCCGAAGGATGACCGAACTCGATGCGTGTCGTCGTCCATGTACGCAGAGGTGTATACTCTAGTTAATCAATAGACAATCTATTTGCGCCTGATCGCAACCGGGTCGCGCTGAATGGATTGAGAGTCCTGCAAGGGCCAAGTGCCTCAGGACGTCTGGCAATCCTGGCCTCGCCACCGCATATGCGCAGGCAATCAGCTGGAGTGCGCAAATGCCCGAATTCGACTACGACCTCTTCACCATCGGCGCAGGTTCGGGCGGAGTGCGCGCATCGCGCGTGGCCTCGGCCTACGGAGCGCGCGTCGCAGTGGCGGAGGAGCATCGGGTCGGCGGCACTTGCGTGATCCGCGGCTGCGTGCCCAAGAAGATGCTCGTCTATGGTGCGCACTTCGCCGAGGACCTAGAAGACGCCAAGCACTTCGGGTGGGATATCCCGAGCTGCACTTTCGACTGGGTGAAGCTGCGCGACAGCGTGCTGAACGACGTCGACCGATTAAACGGCATCTACACGCAGACGCTCGAGAACGCCGGCGTTGAAGTGATCCACCAGCGGGCTACGATCTCCGGACCCAACGAGATCACGCTGGCGAATGGCGAGAAAAAGACGGCGGCCAAGATCCTGGTCGCGACCGGAGCTCGTCCGCACGTGCCATCCTGCCCCGGCCATGAGCTAGGCATCACCTCGAACGAGGCGTTCCATCTCGACGCCATTCCGCGCCGGGTGCTGATCGCCGGGGCCGGATATATCGCCAACGAGTTCGCCGGTATCTTCCACCAGTTCGGGGCGAAGGTCACCTTGGTGAACCGCACCGACCAGCTGCTGCGCGGATATGATGAGTCGCTGCGGGATCGGCTGCTGCAGATCTCGATCATGAAGGGCATCGATTTCCGCTTTCACGCCGACTTCCAAGGTATCGAGAAGACCGATGAAGGTGCCTTGCGCGTCTCGATGACCAACCATGAGCCGATAGATGTGGACCTGGTGCTGTTCGCCACCGGTCGCGTGCCGAACATCGAAGGGCTTGGCCTGGAAGAGGTTGGCGTGAAG
Source organism: Novosphingobium sp. 9U (assembly GCF_902506425.1). Lineage (NCBI taxonomy): Bacteria > Pseudomonadati > Pseudomonadota > Alphaproteobacteria > Sphingomonadales > Sphingomonadaceae > Novosphingobium > Novosphingobium sp. 9U. The sequence continues at coordinate 56,895 of NZ_LR732539.1, forward strand.
CTCGACGACAAGAACGCGATCGTGGTGGACGAGTACTCGAAGAGTTCGGTCGATCACATCTACGCCATCGGCGACGTGACCAACCGCGTGCAGCTGACGCCCGTAGCGATCCGTGAGGGGCAGGCGTTCGCCGATACCGTGTTCGGCGACAACCCGCATACGGTTGATTACGCGTGCATACCCAGCGCGGTGTTCAGCCATCCACCGCTGGCGGGCGTTGGATTGACCGAGGCGCAGGCCAAGCAGCAGCTCGGCTCGGTCAAGGTCTACGAGAGCGACTTCCGGCCGATGAAGAACGTGTTGGCGCAGCGCAACGAGCGCTCGCTCTACAAGATGATTTGCGACGGCCACACCGGCAAGATCGTCGGCATCCACATGATCGGTCCGGAATCGCCCGAGATCATGCAGGCGGCGGCGATCGCAGTGAAGGCGGGGCTGACCAAAGCGGATTTCGATGCGACCGTCGCGATCCACCCCACCATGGCCGAGGAATTGGTGCTGCTGAAGTAAGAGGCGTCGGCTGGCGCCGTTGTCCCGGGTTCGACCCGGGACCGCTTTCGGCACTCCAGGACTTACCGGCTTGAGCAGCTAGAGCAGCGTAGCTTCAGCACATCCGGAAGCGGTGCCGAATCGCGTCCGATAGGGTGCTGTCCTTCACCCTGGCGATATCGCATGCCGCGCTGCAGCGAGAGCTGTTAACCGCGCGCTTAAAACAGTTGACCTCCCGCTTGCTTGCCTCTTTAGCGAGTGCCACCAGTTCACGCGGGGTCAAGGGGAGCGCTATGTCAGCCAACATCGCCGAAATGGAGAAGCGCCGGGCCGCTGCACGCCTGGGTGGCGGTCAACGCCGCATCGACGCGCAGCACGCCAAGGGCAAGCTGACGGCGCGTGAACGGCTCGACGTGCTCCTCGACGAGGGCAGCTTCGAAGAGATCGACACCTACGTAGAACACAACTGCGTCGACTTCGGCATGCATGAGCAGCCCAAGATCCCGGGTGACGGCGTCGTCACCGGCTCGGGCACAATCAACGGCCGCCTTGTCTATGTGTTCAGCCAGGACTTCACCGTCTTCGGCGGCGCCGTGTCCGAGCGGCACGCAATGAAGATCTGCAAGGTCATGGACACCGCGCTGAAGGTCGGTGCGCCGGTGATCGGGCTGAACGATTCCGGCGGCGCGCGCATCCAGGAAGGCGTGGCCTCATTGGGTGGCTATGCCGAGATCTTCCAGCGCAACGTGCTGGCATCGGGCGTGGTGCCGCAGCTTTCGCTGATCATGGGCCCTTGCGCAGGCGGCGCGGTGTATTCGCCAGCGATGACCGACTTCATCTTCATGGTGAAGGACAGTTCGTACATGTTCGTCACCGGCCCAGACGTGGTGAAGACCGTCACCAACGAGGTCGTGACGCAGGAAGAACTGGGCGGCGCAGTGACGCACTCCAGCAAGACCTCGGTCTCCGACCTCGCGCTCGAGAACGATATCGAGGCGTTGCTTGCTGCGCGCGACTTCTTCGATTTCCTGCCCTCGTCCAACCGTGAGGAGGTGCCCGAGCGCCCTTGCGCCGATCCGTGGGATCGCCAGGAAGACAGCCTCGACACCATCGTGCCGCCGTCGGCCAATCAGCCCTACGACATGCACGAGGTCATCCGTAAGACCCTGGACGAAGGCGAGTTCTTCGAGCTTCAGCCGACGTTCGCCGGTAACATCCTGATCGGCTTCGGTCGGGTCGAGGGCAAGACCGTAGGCGTGGTCGCCAATCAGCCGATGAAGCTGGCCGGCGTGCTCGACATCGACAGCTCGCGCAAGGCGGCACGTTTCGTGCGCTTCTGCGACGCATTCAACATCCCGATCATCACCTTCGTCGACGTGCCCGGCTTCCTTCCCGGCACCGACCAGGAGCACAACGGCATCATCAAGCACGGCGCCAAGCTGCTGTTCGCCTATGCCGAGGCGACCGTGCCCAAGATTACCGTGATCACCCGCAAGGCATACGGCGGCGCGTACGACGTCATGAGTTCCAAGCACTTGCGCGGTGACTTGAACTACGCGTGGCCCACCGCCGAGATCGCGGTGATGGGTGCCAAGGGCGCGGTGGAGATCATCTTCCGCGGCCAGGATGCCGAAGGGATCGCGGCGCGCACCAAGGAATACGAAGATCGCTTCGCCAACCCGTTTGTGGCGGCGAGCCGTGGCTATATCGACGAGGTGATTTACCCCCACTCGACGCGTCGCCGCATCGCTTTGGGCTTGCGCAAGCTACGCAATAAGTCACTCGAAAATCCCTGGAAGAAGCACGACAACATCCCACTCTAACAAGCGTGGCTGTCGCGGCCCTGTTGGGCGCGAGGTCGAGCACAGAGGAACGGAAGAAGCTCGTATGGAAGACATCTACATCGTCAGTGGCGTTCGCACCCCCGTCGGGGACTTCGGCGGCGCTCTCAAGTCGTTCATGCCGGCTGACCTCGGCACCATGGTCGTCACCGAGGCTCTGAGGCGCGCCAGTGTCGAGCCTGAGGCCGTGCAGCACGTCGTCGTCGGCCAGGTCATGCCGACCAGCGCCAAGGACGAGATGCTCAGCCGCGTCATGGCGCTGAACTCGGGCATTCCCTCCGAAGTGCCGGCGCTGACTTTGAACCGCTTGTGCGGGTCGGGCGTGGAGGCGATCGTCTCGGCCGCGCGGCTGATGATGACCGGCGAAGCGTCCGTGACGGTCGCGGGCGGTGCGGAATCGATGTCCAACGTGCCCTACCATGACCACGGCGTGCGCTGGGGCAGGAAGATGGGCGCGAACACGCAGGAAGACGCGCTGACGGTCGGCCTGTCCGACGCGATCGGCGGCTACCACATGGGCATCACCGCCGAAAACGTGGCAGAGCGCCACCAGGTGACGCGCAGCGACATGGATGCGGCTTCCGTCACCAGCCACCAGCGCGCCGCCAAGGCTATCGCCGAGGGCCGCTTCAAGGAGCAGATCCTCCCGGTCGAGATCAAGACGCGCAAAGGCACGACAGTCTTCGACACCGATGAGCATGTGAAGGCCGAAACGACGCTCGAGGTGCTGGGCGGCATGCGCGCGGCCTTCAAGAAGGACGGCACGGTCACCGCCGGCAATGCCTCCGGCATCAACGACGGCGCCGCTGCCGTCGTGCTGGCGACTGCCAGCGAAGTCGAGAAGCGCGGACTGGCGCCGCTGGCCAAGATCGTCGCCTGGGGCCACGCCGGCGTGGAGCCCGAGTACATGGGCGAGGGGCCCATCAAGGCGGTACCGATCGCGCTGCAGCGCGCAGGGCTGACGCTTGAGCAAATGGACGTGATCGAGAGCAACGAAGCCTTCGCGGCACAGGCCTGCGCCGTGTCGAAGGTGCTTGGCTTCGATCCCGAAAAGGTCAATCCGAACGGCTCGGGTGTCTCGATCGGCCATCCCGTGGGCGCCACCGGCACCATGCTGACGATCAAGTGCATGTACGAGCTGAAGCGCATCGGCGGCCGCTATGGCCTCATCACGATGTGCATCGGCGGTGGCCAGGGCATCGCACTGGTGATCGAGAACGTCGCAGCGGCTGAGCTGGAGCAGGCGGCGTGAAGCCCAAAATGCAACTGGGCCGTCTCAACCACATCGGCGTCGCCACGCCCGATCTCGACGCCGCGATCGCGCACTATCGTGATGTCATGGGCGCGACTGACATCACCGAGCCGTTCGTGCTGGAGAGCCAGCAGGTTCGCGTGTGCTTCGTCAACACGCCGGGCGAGGGCGGCACTGCGGGCACGCAGATCGAACTGCTTCAGCCCACTGTAGCGGACAGCGCCGTGGGCAAGTGGCTGGAGAAGAACCCTCTCGGGGGCCAGCACCACATCTGCTACGAAGTGCCCGACATCCAGGAAGCGAAAGCCTGGTTCGAGAAGCTGGGCAAGCGCGTGCTCGGCGAACCGCGCATCGGCGCCCACGGCACCATGATCTTCTTTGTTCACCCCAAGGACATGGGCGGCCAGCTGACCGAGATCATGGAAACGCCCCAAGGGGCGCACTGAGGTACACTCTTCGGGCCGCACGGCCGAGGATGGCATGAGGTAGGATGATGAGCGACACTCCCAAGATCGAGCAGAACCTGGGCGAGGACAGCGGTGCCGCCCCGGACGCGCGCAAGCTCCCGGAGCCGTCGTCCAATCCGAACCTTGAGAAGTGGCGCGCCGCCGCCGACAAGGAGGTCAAGGGCAAGGACCTGACCTGGCAGACGCCGGAAGGCATCGCCGTCAAGCCGCTCTACACTGCCGAGGACGTGAAGGTCGATCCAGGCCTGCCGGGCTTTGCGCCATTCACCCGCGGCGTCCGCGCCTCGATGTATGCCGGCCGCCCCTGGACGATCCGCCAGTACGCCGGCTTTTCGACCGCCGAGGAATCGAACGCGTTCTATCGCCGCAACCTCGCGGCGGGTCAGAAAGGCCTCTCGGTCGCGTTCGATCTCGCGACGCACCGCGGCTACGATTCCGACCACCCGCGCGTGGTGGGTGACGTCGGCAAGGCGGGTGTCGCGATCGACAGCGTCGAGGACATGAAGATCCTGTTCGACGGTATCCCGCTCGATCAGATGTCGGTCTCCATGACCATGAACGGCGCGGTGATCCCGATCCTCGCGTTCTTCATCGTCGCGGGCGAGGAGCAGGGCGTCGACCGCAAATTGCTCGACGGGACCATCCAGAACGACATCCTCAAGGAGTTCATGGTCCGCAACACCTACATCTACCCGCCCGAGCCGAGCATGCGGATCATCTCGGACATCTTCGGCTACACCAGCCGCGAGATGCCGAAGTTCAACTCGATCTCCATTTCCGGCTACCACATGCAGGAAGCCGGCGCGACGCAGGTGCAGGAGCTGGCCTTCACCATCGCCGACGGCGCCGAATACGTGAAGTACGGCGTCGCCTCGGGCCTCGACATCGATAAGTTCGCTGGGCGCCTCAGCTTCTTCTTCGCCATCGGCATGAACTTCTTCATGGAAGTTGCCAAGCTGCGCGCCGCGCGCGTCTTGTGGCACCGGGTCATGACGCAGCTGGGCGCCAAGGACGAGCGTTCCAAGATGCTGCGCACGCACTGCCAGACCTCGGGCGTCAGCTTGCAGGAGCAGGACCCCTACAACAACGTGATCCGCACCACGATCGAGGCGATGGCCTCGATGCTGGGGGGCACCCAGTCGCTGCACACCAACGCGCTGGACGAGGCGATCGCGCTGCCGACCGACTTCTCGGCGCGCATCGCCCGCAACACCCAGATCATCATCCAGGAAGAAACCGGGATGACCAAGGTAGTCGATCCCCTGGGCGGCTCGTACTACATCGAGGCGCTGACGCAGGAACTGGTCGATCAGGCCTGGGAGATCATCGAGCGCGTGCAGGCCGAAGGCGGCATGGCCAAGGCGGTCGCCGCGGGCTGGCCCAAGGCGATGATCGAGACGGCCGCCGCGGCGCGCCAGGCTCGCGTGGACCGTGGTGACGACGTGATCGTCGGCGTCAACAAGTACCGCCTCGCCAGCGAGGACCTGCTCGAGACGTTGGAAGTCGACAACGCCAAGGTGCGCGAGTCGCAGATCGCCCGCATCAACAAGATGAAGGCGGAGCGCGACGAGGCGAAGTGCCAGGCCGCACTCAAGGCTCTGCGCGATGGTGCGGCGGCGCCGTCCAGCATCGAGAACAACCTCCTCGCCCTCGCCGTCGAGTGCGCCCGCGCTCGTGCGACGCTGGGCGAGATCAGCTCGGCGATGGAAGAGAGCTTCGCCCGCTACGGCACCCAACCGACCCCGGTGAAGGGCGTCTACTCCGCACCTTACGAAGGCGACACCCGCTGGCAGCAAGTGCTCGACGGCGTGCAGGCGGTCGAGCGTCGTCTGGGCCGCAAGCCCAAGCTGCTCGTCGCCAAGATGGGCCAGGACGGCCACGACCGCGGCGCCAACGTGATTGCCTCCGCGTTCGGCGACATGGGCTTCGACGTCGTCTCCGGCCCGCTGTTCCAGACGCCCGAAGAGACCGTCGTGCTGGCTTTGGAGAACGAGGTCGACGTTGTCGGCGCCTCCTCTTTGGCGGCGGGCCACAAGACGCTGATCCCCGAGCTGATCCAGCGCCTGCGCGAGCAGGGCCGCAACGACATCAAGGTAATCGCCGGCGGCGTGATCCCCCCGCAGGACTACGAATACCTGCGCAACGCGGGCGTGCAGGGCATCTACGGTCCGGGATCGAACGTGGTGGAATGCGCTGCCGACGTGCTGCGGCTGCTCGGCCATAACATGCCGCCCGTCGGCGACGAGCTGCAGGCAGCGGAGTAGGCTGCGGGTGAGCCATCAGGCCCAGTTCTGGACAGCGGCCTTCGTCATGTTCCTGACGGGGATCGGCGTGCCGGTGCTCGCCTCGCTCAATGCGGGGCTGGGACGCGGGCTCGACAACCCGGCCGCGGCGACGACGCTGATGTTCGTGGGCGCCTTCGTGTTCTCGCTGGCGGCGCTCGCCGTTGTCGGGCTACCCTCGCCCGCGCGGTTCCAGGGCATCCCGTGGCAGTACTACTGCGGCGGCGTGTTCATGGTGTTCTACATCCTGTCGGTCACCTACTTCGCCCCGAGGATTGGCCTGGGCAACGCAATTTTCTTCGTCCTTGTCGGCCAGTTGATGATGGCCGCGGCGGTCGATCACTTTGGCTGGTTCGGCGCGATCCGCACGCCGCTCGAAGCCAAGCGGGGCATCGGCATTCTCCTCATGTGCTTCGGCATCTACCTCGCAAAGCGTACCGTATGACCCAGACCCTTGCCCGCACCGACTGGACCCGCGACGAGATCGCCGCGCTGTTCGACCTGCCGTTCACCGAACTGGTCTATCGCGCCGCCGAAGTGCATCGGCAGAGCTTCGACCCCGCCGAAGTGCAGCTCTCCACGCTGCTGTCGATCAAGACCGGCGGGTGCGTGGAAGATTGCGGCTATTGCTCGCAGTCAGTCTCGGCCAACAGCGGCGTCAAGGCGACCAAGCTGCTCGAAGTGCAGCAGGTGCTGCAGCGCGCGGCCCAGGCGCGTGACCAGGGCTCGACCCGCTTCTGCATGGGGGCCGCCTGGCGCAATCCCAAGGACCGCGACATGCCCGCCATCATCGAGATGGTGAAGGGCGTGCGCTCGATGGGCATGGAGACCTGCATGACGCTGGGCATGCTGACGCCAGCACAGGCCGACATGCTGAGCGAGGCCGGGC
>NZ_LR732540.1 GCF_902506425.1 Novosphingobium sp. 9U
GCTCGATCGGGCTAGACCTCGATTTCCTCGTCAGCCTGGGAGAGGGCCGCACGGCCGAACTGGACCTCGCGCGCCTCGAAGACCTGATGCGGCGCTTCGATCGGGGCGACTTCGATCTCGTCGCCGTGGGCCGCGCGATGATCGCCGAGCCCGATTGGCCCAAGCTCGTGCAGGCAGGTGCGCTCGACCGATTGAAGCCGTTCGCGACAAGCCTGATGGCCGATCCGCTTATGGCGCATGTGAAGTAAGGCGGGCAGGGTGGCGGCATGAAGCTATCCGTCCTGTTCCTCCTTGCCCTGCCCACGGCCACTTGGGCGGCGGCCCCTGCCGACGATGCGACGCAGCGGTCACTCGACGCCTGCCTCGCCGCGCCTGGCGGAGCCTCTACTGCGGGACAGACCCAGTGCGAGGTGACGGCCCAGCAAAGCTACGACCGGCGGATGAACCGCGCCTACACGCAGCTCATGCGCAAGCTTCCGCCCGCCGCCGCGGCACGGCTGCGCGCCGCCCAACGGGCCTGGATTGCTTTCCGCGACGCGGATGAAGCCGCGCGATCGGCGCTGTATGAGACACGGCAGGGAACGATGTACGTGCCGATGCAGGCCGCAGCGAGTGCGCGCATCGTCTGCGACCGGGCGCTGGAGCTCGAAGGCCTGCTGCAGGTGATGACCATCGACGACTAGGAGGCCCGAACGCCGGCGGCTGTCATCGACGTTGCGTTGCAATGGCTTGCCGCACCCGGCATGGTGATGCCCTGAGAGTTTGGGGGGAACTGCAATGCGCATGGTACTGGCTGGCTGCATGGCCGCGTTGGTCGCCGCTCCGCTCGCTGCGCAGGAGGCGCCGACGCAGGAAGTCTTTGGGCAAACCAACGCGCAGGGCGACGTATCGGTCACCATCTACAACAACGATGTCGCGCTGGTTCAGGACGTGCGGACGCTCTCGCTCGGAAGTGGGCGCGTAAGCCAGAGCTTCCCGGACGTGAGCGCGCAGATCCGGCCCGAGACGGTATCGCTGGCCCTCGCCGATGCGGCCATTGTCGAGCAGAACTTCGACTTCGATCTGCTGACCCCGTCGAGCCTGATGGAGAAGGCAGTGGGCCAGACGATCACACTGGTGCGCACCAACCCGGCAACCGGTGCCGAGACTCGCGACGCGGCGAAAGTGCTGGCGGTGAACGGCGGCGTCGTGGTCGAAATCAACGGCCATGTCGAAGTGCTGCGCGACGATGGTCTGCCGGTGCGCGCCGTGTTCGACAGAGTACCTCCCGCCTTGCGCGCGCGCCCGACGCTGTCTGTGACGCTTGCCAGCACCCGCTCGGGCACCCGGCCCGCGGCGCTCTCGTATCTTACCGGCGGGCTGGGCTGGACCGCCGACTATGTCGCCTTGTTCGACGAGAAGAGCGGCAAGGTCGACGTGCAGGGCTGGGTCACGCTCAGCAACACCAGCGGTACCACCTTCCGCAGCGCCAAGACGCTGCTGGTCGCAGGCGATGTCGGCAGCACCGATGGCGACGACAACACGCGCTACCAGCCCCGCCCGCCCCGCGCCACCCGATACCAGCCTGGCACCGAGACGGCCGGGCGCGAGCAGCTGGGCGACTACTACCTCTATCCCCTGGCTGAACGGACCACCATCGCCGACAAGCAGACCAAGCAGGTCAGCTTCCTGGATGCCAAGGGCGTGGCGGCCAGCTCCGGCTATCGCTTCGAGAACACCTGGCTGGCACAGGCCGACCAGCTGCGCAGCGCACAAAGCGTGCTGCGTTTCGCCAATTCGGGCGCGGCGGGCCTGGGCGATGCACTGCCGGCGGGGACGGTGCGGGTCTACATGCGCGACGCGCGTGGCCAGCCGCAGTTCACCGGCGAGAACCGCATCGACCATACGCCACAAGGCTCCACCATCTCGCTGCCGACCGGCGATGCCTTCGACGTCAAGGTGCAGCCAGTGGTCGTCGCCCGCACGCGCCTGCCTAACGACCGCTGGCGCACCCAGATGCGCTACCGCCTGACCAATGCTCGCTCGCGCCCGGTCACCGTCGAACTGGTGCAGAGCGGTCTCGACTGGGTCGACACGCGGATCACCGAGGAGAGCCGCAAGAGCGAGCGGCGCGATGCCGGATCGACCGTGTGGCAAGTGCCGGTACCGGCCAATGCCGAGGCGGTGGTGACCGCCACGTTCGACACGCGCTACTGATGCGATTGCGGTTCTGCCCGGCCGTGCTGCTGGGCATGATCCTGGCCGCCGCGCCTGCATCGGGCCAGTCGGCGGAAGAGGGGCAGGTCGTCACCTCCAGCGGTCCTGACCGTCTCGCCCTGACGATCTACCGCGCGCCATACGGGCGCGGTGCGCTCCAGCTGTCGTACCTGAACGGCTTCGCGATGATCACCGAGACGCGCAAGGTACGGGTACCGCGCGGCCGCGCGACGCTGCGCTTCGAAGGCGTGGCCGAGGGCATCGTACCGGTCAGCGCCGTGATCGCCGGCCTGCCAGGCGGCACCATCGAGAAGAACCGCGACACGCGCCTGCTGTCCCCGGCATCGCTGGTGGACGGCACGCTGGGGCACCTGGTCACCATCGCGCGCACCGACAAGGCGACCGGGCGCACCGTTCGAGAGGATGCGACCGTGGTCGCCGGGCCGAGCGCCGCCACCCGCGGCGGGGTGGTGCTGCGCACGCCCACCGGGGTCGAGGCACTGCGATGTTCGGGCTTGCCGGAGAAGCTGGAGTTCGCACGCATCCCGGCGGGGCTGTCCAGCCAACCCGTGCTCAGCGTGGTGACCGACAGCCCTTCGGCACGGTCGGTCACGGTCAAGTTGACGTACCTGGCCAGCGGCTTCGATTGGCGCGCCAGCTACGTGGCGACGCTCGCGCGGGATGGCCAGTCGCTGGACCTGTTCGCATGGCTCACGGTCGGCAATCGCAATGCCCAGGCCTTCCCCGATGCCGACGTCAGTGCCGTGGCCGGGCGGATCAACCGGGTCTACACGCCGCAGGTGAACGCAAGGATCGCGGCCCTGCGGCTCGTCTGCTACCCGCAAGGTACCACGACGTCCGATTTGCGCATGCCGGAGGCGAGCGAGATCATCGTCACCGCCCGGCGTCGCAGCGAAGGCATAACGCCGCCAGCCTTGGTGATGGCGATGCCGGCTCCGCCACCGCCTCCACCACCTCCGCCTCCGCCGCCTGAGAACTTGGGCGACCTGAAGCTCTACCATGTGCCCCAGCATGTTTCGGTGCGCGCCAATGGCCAGAAGCAGATGGCGCTGCTCTCCAGCTCGGGCGTCAGGTACGAGCGGCGTTACCGGCTCACTGTCCGGCCCAATGCCTGGTTCCAGAATGCGCCGGCCTCGCCGGTGCTGGTTCTGACCAACACGCGCGAGGCGGGGCTCGGTATCGCGCTGCCTGCCGGGACAACGGCACTCTACGCCGCGAAATCTGACGGGGAGCGGCAACTCGTCGGCCTAGGCTCACTGACCGACCGCGCCGAAGGCGAAGTGTTCCGCCTTTCCGCGGGGAGCAGCTCGCAAGTGCTCGTCGATCACGCCCTGTCGGTGTCGCCGGCGCACGAAGGCGTGATCCGCGTGACCAACAGCAACGGTTTTGCGACGAAGATCGAAGTGCCGATCGGCGGGGGCGGCCAGAAGATCAAGGCACGCGGCGCTGACCTGCCGATCGTGGACGGCGTGCCGACCTGGTACGCGACAGTGCCGGCCGGCGGGACTGCGGAACTGCGCTACGGCTTCGACTGAGCCACGTCGGGGATCTCGATCAGGAACGCCGCGCCGGGTATGTTGGCGATTCGGCATGCGTCCTGCGCGTTCAGCGAGACATGCGCCACCCCGCCACCTTCCTCGTGCGCGACGATCACTTGGCCGCGATCCACCATGAGATGCCGGGGCGAGCTGCCGCCCGTATGGCTCCACTCGCGCAGGTGCAGCTGTTCGCCGTCGATGGCGAACCGCACGAGGCTGTCGTGGCCGCGGTTGGTGACCAGCACCGTCCCATCGCGATCGAGCGCCAAGTGGCCGCCCAGGTTGTCTCGAACGCCGTCATGCGGGCAGGTGGGCACGGCACCGACGCAGGCAAAGTCCGGACCTTCGCGCCGGAGCAGTAGCAACTGCGCGCTCAGCTCGCACACCAGTAAGTCATGCTCGGCATCCGGGTGCAACAGCAGATGACGCGGACCGGCGCCGGACGGGGCGGAAAACGCAGGCGCGGAGGCCACGATACGGCCGCGCTCCAGCTCGTGCCGGAACACGCGGTCGAGGCCGAGGTCGACATGGTACAGCACGTCATCCCCGTCGAACACGGCGCAATGAGCGTGCGGGCCCTCCTGGCGCTCGGGAACGGGGCCATGGCCTGACGGCCGATAACTTGAAAGCAGCTGGCGCGGTGCGCCGCTTTCTGGGTCGAGCGCAAAGGTGGTCAGCGTGCCATCGCCATAGTTCGCGCAGGCCAGAGTATGGCCATCGGGCGAAAGGCTGAGGAAGCATGGCAGTGCTCCGCCGCTCGGCAGGCTGGCGACGTGCTCCCAGGCGCCATCGAAGCGCCACGTCGCGATGCGCCCTTCCTCCTTCTCCTCGACCATGTAGGCGAGGCGGTGGCGATCGGACCACACGACGTACGATGCATCTTCGATGGCCCGCTCGCAGCCGGTCAACATCAGTCGGCCGCCATCGCGCTCGAGGCGGTAGAACCCTTCGCCGCCCTTCTCGCGGTACGATCCGACCCAGTTCGCCAAGGCGCGGTCAGCCCGTCTTCTGCTGGATCGGCTCGATCCGCAGCATGGGGATGTCGCAGCGGGTGGAGCGGGTCAGCACGAACTCGATGGCTTCCGCGATTTCTTCCGCGAACAGCATCTCGCCATGGGCGATTGCCTCGCGCTGTTCCTCGTCGGTGCACTCCTGCATGTCGCTGCCGACCGAACCGGGCTCGATCACGGTCACCCGCACGCCTTTGTCGCCCACCTCCTTGCGCAAGGTGAGCGCGAAGTGGTTGATGCCGCCCTTGGTCGCGGCATAGACGCTTTCGCCCGGCGCCATGATCTCCGGACTGATCGAACTCACCAGGACGATCAGGCCGGAACCTTGCGCGATCATGCGCTTGAGCGCGCCGCGCGCGCAGGCCAGGTAGCCGACGAGGTTGGTGTCGATGACATAGCGCCAATCCTCGTCGCTCATCTCGTGGAGCGGCTGGGCGCCGAGGGCCGCGCAGGCGATCAGCACGTCGATGCCGCCCAGGCGCTCATCGACCGCTTCGAAGATCCGCTCGATGTCCTCCGGCTTGCTGGAGTCGGCGGTCATGCCGCACTCGTCCGGCAGTCCGGCAAGTTCCAGCACCTGTGCGAGCGGTTCGGGTTCGCGCCCGAAGGTGAGCAGCTTGGCTTCCTGCTTGGCCAGCGCGAGAAACGTGGCTCTACCTATGCCGGTCGTCCCGCCGGTTAAAAGGATCCGTTTGCCAGCGATGGCCTCGTGAGGCGTCTTTTCCTGTGTCATGCACGATCAAGCGCACGCCGGTGCTGCAAGTTTCGCGAATGCAGGCGGGTCGGCGCTTTTCAGAAACCTTCGGACGCAGTTGCTTCTCGTACCTTAATCTAAGTCAAACAGGCAGTTATTTGCGTGAGAGGGCGTGGCAACTGATCGCAGCGGAACGCGTTCAGCCAGCACATTCGTCAACATGGCCGGAGGTACATGCCGCAATGCCCCAAGCCAGCACCATCGAAGCGATCTCTCCAGAGACGGCGCATGCCAGCAAGGTGCTCACCGACACGTCACCACCGCTCGCAAGCGCACGGCAGGGCGGACTGGATCTGGAGGCTCGCCTCGATCGAGATACCGTATGGCTGATTATGCGGCGCAACGGCGATGGCGGTCTGGCGCTGCGCATGCCGGTGTTCAGCGACGATGCCAAGCCGAGGGTCCTGAAAGTGGCCGGTGCGCTGCTGGCGTTGGAATGCAAAGGCACCCTTGGCACTGCGCACCTCGTGGTCACCGGCGAGCCGTTCGGGCTCGACCAGCTCCGCGCCACACTGCAGTTCAAGCCGGCTCAGGATCTCGCAATCGATTGGGTGCCGCGGGATCTCGTGCCGTTCAACGCTCGCGGCGAAGCCCAGGCGACCACCGGCAACATCGAGGCGCACCAGCGCAAGATGAACACTGGACTGCTGTACTTCACCTTGCAAGAGCCGGCTTTCGGCAAAGTGCTCTATCTGCAGAACCTGACTGCGTTAAACGATTACTTCAACGCCACCGGCAGCAATCCCGGTGAGGCGGTCACCGGTCGCTGGCCAGACCTGGGCTACCAGTTGCCGCGCAATCCCGAGACCGAGCGTGCCGTGCTGCCCAAGGGCCAGGACCTCACGCTCTACGACACGATCCTGTCGGTCCGCGGCTACCCGCAGACGGGCGAGACGGACTCGGCCTGGCAGTTCCTCGACATGCTGGGCGCGGTGTACCACTCGCTGAACCCACCCGAGCCGGGCTACCACGATTGGGTCAACCGGGCGCAACGCACCGTCGCCGACCTGGAGAGCGCGCCCGACACGCGCATCCGGCACTATGGCCACACGTATTTCCATCCCTACACCGCCAGCGAGTACCCGGACTCGATGGTGCAGCTGTCCATCGCCTCGGCCCTGCTCGACTGGGGGCAGTGGAACAAGGAAGAGCACCCGCTCGTCCGCGAGATCGTGGCAGGGCTGGGTAAGTTCTACGATCCCAAGCTCAAGACCTTGCGCCGCTACCTCCCCAACGTCGGCGAGGACAAGAACGCCAACGCAGTCGACAGCTGGTATCTCTACCACCCCATGCTCAACCTCTCGAACCTGGCGCTGGCGGGCAATGAGAAGGCGCGCGAGCTGTTCCTGGACAGCATCGAGTTCGGCATCAAGGCGGCGCATCACTTCGAATACAAGTGGCCGATCATGTACGACGTCACCGACTTCAGCGTCATCACCGATGTCGCTGAAGCGGACGACCGCGGGCAGACGGATGTGGGCGGCATCTACGCCTGGGTCATGCTCCAGGCGTTCGAGCTGACACACGAACGGCGCTTCCTGGACGAGGCGGAGAACGCCATCGCGGCAGCGCAAGGCATGCGCTTCGACCTCAACTATCAGGCGAACTTGACAGCTTGGGGTGCCGCGGCCTGTATCAGGCTGTGGCGGATCACCGACCGCGACGAGCATCTGCACCAGAGCTACGTCTATCTCGCCAGCTTCTTCCACAATTGCCAGATCTGGAAAAGCGACATCGGCCTGTCGCGCCACTGGACCAACTTCCTGGGCGTCACCTGCCTGCAGGACGCGCCCTACATGGCGGCCTACGAGTGCTTCGACAGCTTCGCTGCGTTCGAGCGCTACCTGGATTATGTCGGGGCCGACATCATCCCGGGCGTCAAGCTGCTGGTGAACGAGTTCTGCCGCTATGCGCTGGATCGGGCCTGGTTCTTCTACCCTGACGCGCTGCCTGAGGAGGCGCTCGCCACCGAGAACCGCAACGGCCATATCGATCCCAAATTGAATTTCCCGGTGGAGGATCTCTACCCCGACGGTCAGAAAAACGGCCAGGTCGGACAGGAGATCTACGGGGCGGGCGCGGCGCTGATCTATGCCACGCGCGCGTTTCACCGCCTCGACGACGCGCCGTTCCTGCTGTTCTGCGACAGCTTCGTGCGCGCCATGCATCGGTTGGACAGTCACACGCTGAACTTGCGGGTCGACGGGCATGAGACAACGCCGGTGCGCCTGGCGCTGCTACCGCTCGACGGCAAGGGCAAGACGCTGCAGCTCAAGCTCTGGACGGCCAACCGCGAAGAGCTCGAGATCACGCAAGTGGACGGGCGCTACGAAACCTGGGCGCCCTCCAACAATTCGCTGCTGCTGAGCTGGAAGGACGAAGCCCGATGAAAGCCGCGCTCAAGACGCAGGAAGGCACGTTCGAGGTCCGCGAGGTCGATCAGCCGGAACTGCCCGGACCCGACTGGGTGCTGGTACGCGTCCGTATCGCCGGGATTTGCGGCACCGACTTGCGGCACTGGCGCAAGCACGAGGCGGACTTGGCCGGCCACATCATGGGCCACGAACTCGCCGGCGACGTCGTGGCTGTCGGGGATGCGGTGAGCAACGTCGCCGTAGGTGATCGTGTCGTGGCGGAGACGGTGCTCGGCTGCGGCCATTGTGAATACTGCCGCGCACGCCAGTACAACATCTGCCCGGATCTCTACGCCACGCGGCGCCGCACCGTCTCGCGCGCCTATGGCCAGTTCCTGGTCGCGCCGGCGAGCCACATCTACCGCTTGCCTCAGCACATCAGCTTCGAGGAGGCCGCGCTGGTGGACACCTTCTCGGTCTGTCTGCATGCGCAGCACCTTTCCGGCTTGACCATCAACGATCGGGTCGCGGTGATCGGCGCCGGGCCGATCGGGCTAGGGCAACTGATGCTGGCCAAGGCCAGCGGGGCCGACATGTTGATCGTCGACCGCGTCGCGAGCTCGCTGGCGGTCGCACAAGACCTCGGCGCCGATCTGACGGTGAACCCTGAAGAGGACGATCCGGTCGCCGCGATCAAGGCGTTCACCGGCGGTCGAGGCGCGGACATCGTGTTCGAGTGCGCGGGCGGGACATCCATGCCTCAGACGCTACCGCTCGCCACGCAAATGGTCCGGCGCGGCGGCAAGGTGGTGATCATCGGCGGCTTCGATGCCGGCGTCACCGAGATCGGGCTGGAGTGGCAGCGCATCCAGATGAGCGAGATCCAGCTCATCCCTACCGCCAGCTTCGCCTGGCACAGGCTGAACAAGGAACAGGGCGAGGTGGTCGAGCTGATCGGCAAGGGCAAGCTCGACGCCAAGCGCCTGATCACCCACCGCTTTCCGCTCGACCGCATCAACGAGGCGTTCGCGTGCGGCGAAGGCAAGGCGCAGACCGGCGCCGTCTTCATCGCGATCGAGATGTAACCATTTGCGAGGATGAGAAGCCGTTTCGATCGGCATGACCCTCCGATCACATCATACAATCATACAGACATTGACAGCCAGACCGCTCCATCTATCCTGAGCCTTGTGCATCGGCACGGCAAGAAGGGTGGTGCAGCGTGGGGTCGTCTGGTTTTCGCTCTTGGGCGATCGTCGTCATCAGCCTGCTGGGCATTTCCACGGGGCCTGCCGCGTTCGGCCTTTCGTCGATCGGGATCGCGTCCGAACAGCTGGCGCGCGAGTTCGGGTGGAGCCGCACCGCTATCAGCGCGGCCGTATCGGTGATGATGCTGTGCACCGCGGCCTGCATGCCGATCGCCGGCAAGCTGATCGACACGTATGGCGCGCGCCGGGTCTTGATCCCATCGGTGGTGATCCTGGCGGCGTGCACCGGCCTGCTCGGCTTCGTGCACAGCTACTGGCAGTTCATCGCGCTCTACGCCGGCATGGGCACGATCGCGGTTGGCACCAACAGCACCGCCTACATGCGCGTGATCACCAGCTGGTTCGATCATCGTCGTGGCCTGGCGATCGGCATCGCCGGCAGCGGCACCGGTCTTGGCTTTGCCTACGTGCCGTTGCTGAGCCAGGCGCTGCTCGATCACGGTGGCTGGCGCATGGTCTACTTCGGTCTGGCCGGCGTGCTGTTGCTGGTGACCTTGCCGCTGGTGCTCATCGGCATCCGCGAGGCGGCCGCGCACGACGCCCCGCATGACCAACCCGATGTGCAGCAGGGGCAGAGCGGCGACAGCATGGGCGCAGCCATGCGCAAGCCTGACTTCTGGGTACTCGGCTCGATCTTCGTGGTGCTTGCCTTCGTGCTCTACGGCCTGATCCCGCATCTGGTGCCGATGCTGCAGGACCGCGGCGTCTCCGCTGCCGACGCGGCGGGCATCGCCTCGCTGTTCGGCATGGCCGCGTTCGCCGGTCGCTTGCTGATCGGGTTCATGGTCGACCAGTACGACGCGCGGCGTATCGCCATCCTGTTCTTCTCGCTCTCCGCGCTCGGCCTGGCGCTGCTCGCGCTGCCGCTGCCGGTCTGAGCCTTCCTGCCGGCCGCATTGCTGCTCGGCGGAAGCTTGGGCGCGGAAGTTGACATGCTCGCGTATCTCACCAGCCGCTACTTCGGCCTGCGCTGCTTTGCGCAGATCTTCTCGACGTTGTTCGCGGCAGTAATGATCGCGATGGGGCTGGGTCCGCTCGCGTTCGGCGCGGTGTTCGATGCGACCGGCTCGTACATCGCGGTGCTGGCGATTGGTGCGCCGATCTGCCTGGTGGCGTCGGGGCTGGTCCTGCTGCTCAGCCCTTATGGCCAGCGCGCGCGCGGCGGTCAGGTGTCGCTGACCTGAGCTGCGTTTAGCGCGCAGAAATAAGGGGAGCGCTCCGCGTGGAGCGCTCCCCTTTCTCTTTGCGGTCCAGCTGTCTTCAGGCGGCCTTCGCATCCTCGATTTGAACCCGGAAGCCCGAGCGGACCTGCGGATAGTAATCCCAGATCGCCAGGTGCTGGGTGCAGCGGTTGTCCCAGAACGCTACCGAGTGCGGCTCCCACTTGAAGCGGCACTGGAAACAGGCGTTCTCGACATGGCGGTAGAGGAAGTCGAGCACCGCTTCGCTCTCGGCCGGGGGGACTTCGTTGATGTGGCTGGTGAAGCCCTTGTTGACGAACAGCACCTTGCGGCCCGTCACCGGATGCTCGCGGATCACGGAGTGGGTGGAGATCGGGTACGATCCGGTCGGGTCGAAACGGCCGAATGCCAATCGCCCGTCGTGCACCGCCGTCAGGCCTTCGAGGTAGTCCTTCATCCGGTCCGACAGCGCGTCATAGGCCGCGTACATGCTGGAGAACGCGGTGTCGCCGCCTTCGGTCGGCAACGTATGCAGATAGAGGATGCTGCCCATCGGCGGCTTGGGCGCACAGGTCATGTCCGAATGCCATTCTTCCCCTGCAACGTGCTTCGACGTCTCGTCGGCGTGGAGCTTGCGCACTTCGGGGTGATCCGGGAGCCCCTTCAGCGCATGCGCCTGCAGGTTGCCGAAGTGTAGGCCCAGGCGCTTCAACGACACCGGATCGAGCGGCTGGTTTCGGAAGAAGATTACCTGGTGGTCAGCGATCGCCTGGTGCAGGTCGGTCACCTGCTCGGCCGAGAGCGGCTGGGTAAGGTCGACGCCGGAGATGATCGCGCCGATGCGCGGGGTCAGCTTCTCGGCCGTAATCGTTGCGTAGGACATGCAGGCTCCATCTAGGGTCGGCGCGGCAGCTTGGATCGCAGCATACCGCATTGCACGTATGATTGTATGACGATAATCTCAAGAACGCGCAAGTGGCGCGGGGCTCCTGTCGAGGTGAGGTTATGAGGAAACATACAGCGCGCAAGTGGATGGTGACAGGGGTCGGACTGGCGGCGCTGATCGCCGGGCCGGCCCTTGCGCAGGACCGCGTGATCCATGCCGGACATCTGTTCGATGGGAACAAGCGGGTGATGCAGGGAGCGAGCTCGATCGTGATCAAGGACGATCGCATCGTTGCGGTTCAGCCTGGCTTCGTGACGCCCGCGGGCGCCGAGGTGATCGACCTCAGCGACGAGACCGTCCTGCCGGGGCTGATCGATGCGCACACGCACGTGACCTCGCTGCCACGCACCGGCAACGCGATTGCCAAGACTATGACGTACTCGCCGCTCGACACCGCGCTGGCTGCGACGGTCAACACGCATGCGATCCTGCTCTCCGGCGTGACCACGGTGCGTGACCTCGGCGGGCTTTATGGTGCCGACATCGCGCTGAAAGCAGCGATCGAGCGCGGGTCGGTCGTGGGGCCGCGCATGTGGGTCGCCGGCGAGGCGATCGGGCCGACGGGCGGTCATAACGACTGGAGCCATGGCCTCGCCTCCGATGTCAGCCGGCCCGAGTTCGGCGAAGGTCTGGCCGATGGACCAGACGCGGTCACCGCGCTTGCCCGGCGCGAGCACAAGCTGGGCGCCAACGTGATCAAGATCATGCCGTCGGGGGGCGTCGTCAGCAGTGGCGACGATCCCAAGGCCAAGCTGATGTCCGACGCAGAGATCAAGGCGGCCGCCGATACCGCGCACGCGCTGGGGCTGAAGCTGGCGGCGCACGGGCACGGCAAGGCGGCGATCGATGCCGCCGTGCGGCTGGGCGCGGATTCGATCGAGCACGGGACCTACGCCGATGCCGAGAGCTGGGCGCTGATGAAGGCGCACGGCACCTACTTCGTTCCCACGCTGCTCACCACGCAGAAGCTCTACGACACCGCGCAGTCGCGTCCCGATGCGCTGACTCCTTCGACGCGCGCCAAGGTGCTGGCGATGGGCACGGGCAGCCAGAAGCTGACCAATGCCTACAAGGCCGGGGTCAAGATCGCCATGGGCAGCGACACCGGCGCGGGCGAGAACGTCAAGGAAGCGGCGCTGATGGTCAAGGCAGGCATGGCGCCGATGGACGTGCTGGTGGCGGCGACTGCGAACGGCGCCGACGTGATCGGCTCGGACGAGATCGGCAAGATCGCAGCCGGGCGTTATGCCGACATCGTTGCCACCAAGGGCGATCCGCTGGCGGACATGGCGGCAGTGGAGCGGATCGACTTCGTGATGAAGGGCGGCGTGGTCTACAAGCGAGGCGGCGTCGAGCAGCCGGCGTTGCTGGTGAATCCGTAAGCTAAACCCCCCTCCTCTTCAGAGGAGGGGCGGGGGGTGGTGGCGGAGCAAGCCAAGGCGCTGTTCCGCGCACCACCCCGCTGCGACTAGGGCCTGCTACGTAGACCCTAGTCTCGCTGCCCCTCCTCTGAAGAGGAGGGGAGCTCAGGCCTATCCGCCCCGCGCCAGATCCAGCGCCACGTCGACGATCATGTCCTCCTGCCCGCCCACCATGCGCCGCCGTCCCAGCTCCACCAGGATTGCGCGGGTATCCAGGCCATGATCCGCCGCCGCCTTCTCCGCGTGACGCAGGAAGCTGGAGTAGACGCCGGCGTAGCCCAGGCTCAGCGTCTCGCGGTCGACGCGCACGGGGCGGTCCTGCAGCGGACGGACCAGCGTCTCGGCGGCGTCCATCAGCTTGAACAGGTCGCAACCGTGCTGCCAGCCCTTGCGGTCGGCCGCGGCGACGAAGACCTCGAGCGGCGCATTGCCCGCGCCCGCGCCCATGCCGGCAAGGCTCGCGTCGATGCGGATCGCACCAGCCTGCACGCCGACCATCGAGTTGGCGACGCCGAGCGACAGGTTGTGATGCGCATGGATGCCGCGCTGCGTCTCGGGCTTGAGCGTGCGATCGTAGGCCTCGCAGCGCGCACGATAGCCGTCCATGTCGAGCGCGCCGCCGCTGTCGGTGACGTAGACGCAGTGCGCGCCGTAGCTCTCCATCAGGACCGCCTGCTGCGCCAGCGCATCGGGCTCGATCATGTGGCTCATCATCAGGAACCCCGAGACATCCATGCCAAGGTCACGCGCGGCCATGATGTGCTGGCGCGCAATATCGGCCTCGGTGCAATGCGTCGCGACACGGACCGAACGCACGCCCAGCGCATAGGCGTGCTTCAGCTCATCGATCGTGCCGATGCCGGGGATCAGGAGAGTGGTCAGCACACTGTGCTCCAGCACGTCCGCGACCGCCTCCAGCCACTCCCAATCGGTATGCGCGCCAAAGCCGTAGTTGAAGCTGGAGCCGTTGAGGCCGTCGCCGTGCGCCACCTCGATGGCGTCGACCTTCGCCTCGTCTAGCGCGCGGGCAATCGCCTGGACATGGTCGGTGCCGTACTGGTGCCGGATCGCGTGCATGCCGTCTCGCAGCGTCACGTCCTGGATGTAGAGCTTGGTCTGGGTGGGATCGAACACCATCACACCGCCTCCCTGGCGAGCCGGCGCGCCGCGATCTTCTCCGCCGTCGCGAGCGCGGCCGAGGTCATGATGTCGAGGTTGCCGGCGTAAGCGGGCAGGTAGTGCGCCGCGCCTTCGACCTCCAGGAACACGGTGGTCTTGATGCCCTCGAACGTGCCGAGCCCGGGAATGCGCACCGGATTGTTAGCGCCGAACCGCTCGAACTGCACCTTCTGCTTGAGGCGATAGCCGGGCACGTAGGCGGAGACTTGGGCCACCATCGCCTCCACCGCGGCCTCGATCGCCGCCTCGTCCGCGCCCGAGCTGAGCGTGAACACCGTGTCGCGCATCAGCATCGGCGGCTCGGCGGGGTTGAGCACGATGATCGCCTTGCCCCGTGCGGCGCCGCCGACTTGCTCGATGGCGCGGCTGGTTGTCTCGGTGAACTCGTCGATATTGGCGCGCGTGCCCGGCCCGGCGCTCTTCGAGGCGATGGAGGCGACGATCTCGGCATAGTGCACTTGCGCGACCGAGGCCACGGCCGACACGATCGGGATCGTCGCCTGGCCGCCGCACGTCACCATGTTGACGTTGCTTGCGCCCAGATGCGCGTCGCCGTTGACGACCGGGATCACGTAGGGGCCGATCGCCGCTGGCGTGAGGTCGATCATGACCTTGCCGGCCTCGGTCACCGCCGCGCTGTGCCGCGCATGTGCTCCGGCCGAAGTGGCGTCGAACACCATGCCGATCTCGGGCCAGACCGGCAGCTGGAGCAATCCTTCAAGGCCTTGCGCCGTCGTCGCCAGCCCCATGCGTTCGGCACGCGCCAAGCCGTCGGAGGCAGGATCGATGCCGACCATCGCCGCCATTTCCAGCACGTCGGAGTGCCGCATGATCTTGATCATCAGGTCGGTACCGATGTTTCCGGAACCGATGATCGCCGCCTTGATGTTGCCTGCCACGCGCACCCCTCGGTCGTTGCATTGTCTCAGATGGAGCGTAAAAGATGTATGATCGTCATACAAGGAGTTTTGGGCAGTTGAGCACGTCCGCTACCATCGGCATGATCGGCTTTGGTGCGATCGGCATGGAGATCGCGAGCGCCCTCGATCGCCTTGGCGAGAGCGAGCGGCTGGTCGCGACACTTGTGCGCGAAGGGCGCGCCGCGCCGCGTGCGGTCCATACGGCACACGACTTGCTGGGGGCGCAGCCCGGCGTGGTGATCGAATGCGCCGGGCATCAGGCGGTGCGCGACTATGTGCCGGCGTTGCTGGCCGACGGAGTGGACTGCATCGTGTCCTCGATCGGCGTGCTGGCGGACCCGGACATGGCCGCGATCCTGGCCGCTGCCGAGCAGGCCGGAGGCGGACGCCTGTTGCTTCCAGCTGGCGCGATCGCGGGCCTCGATGGTCTTGTCGCGGCTGCGCTCGCCGGCATCAGCCAGGTGACCTACACTTCGTACAAGCCGCCGCATGCATGGCGGGGCACGCTGGCAGAGCAGGCGATCGATCTCGATGCACCGGCAAGCGAGCAGGTGTTCTTCGAAGGCACCGCGCGCGAAGCGGCCGCCGCTTATCCCAAGAACGCCAACGTCTCGGTGGCCGTGGGCCTCGCCGGCATCGGCATCGACGCGACCCGAGTGCGGCTGGTGTCCTCACGCGAGGTGAGCGATCCGGTAGGCGTGATCGAGGCGGAAGGCGCATTCGGGCGGTTCCGCTTCGACATTCTGGCGCTGGCCTCTCCCAGCAATCCAAAGACCTCGGCGCTGACTGGTTACAGCCTGCTGCAATGCGCGCGGCTTGGCGGCGCATGGCCGGTATTCGCAATGGCGTGTGCAGGACGGCAAGCGTAATACGGTACGACATCGTACTTGAAGCTGCCACGGTCCCACTGCTACGCGAACGGTGAGAAGGAGAGGTCAAGTTGAACGTTGAAGATCTTCGCATCGTGGCTAATCCCACGCTGGTTCGTGAGCATGCGCTAGAGAAGATGCGCACCGCCATCGCCACCGGTCTCTACAAGCCTGGAACGCGGCTAGTAGAGCGGGAACTGTGCGATGCGCTGGGCGTCAGCCGTACTTCAGTGCGCGAGGCGATGCGCCAGCTGCAGTCCGAGGGCCTGATCGAGACCGGCGCACGCCGATCCATCATCGTCTCGGTGCTGAGTGCCGAAGACGCGTTCGACATCTATACGCTGCGCGAGATGACCGAGACCATCGCGATCCGCCGCCTGGTCGAACATGACGACGCCAAGGTGCTCAAGCGGCTACAGTCCGCCTACAAGGCGATCGTGAAGTATGCCGGAAAGGGCGATCTGCCGGCGCTCTCGGAAATGGCCGGGACCTTCTACGAAGAGATCCTGGACGGTTCGCGCAGCAAGGTCGTGCAGGAGACGGGCCGGCAATTGCTGAAGCGCGTCAGCTACTTGCGCCTGGTCTCGATGGGACAGCCCAAACGCGTCGAAGCCGGGCTCGAGGAGTGGGAAGCGATCGTCGATGCCGTGGCGGCGGGCAATGCGGATCGCGCCGCCGAGACGCTGGGTGAGCACATCCGCAATTCACGCGATGCGATCGTCGCCAGCTTGCGCAAGCAGGAGCTGCAAACCGCCGGAGCTTAGCTTGTATGATTTTATGATTGTCATACAAACTAAGCTCGTTAGTCTGGGTGCATGACGACGACGCGAGCGGCTGCTTTACAACGTGTGATGATCATCGGCGCCGGGCCGGTGGGATCGATCCTGGCCCTGGCGCTGCGGCAGCAGGGCGTGCCCGTGCTGCTGATCGACCAGCTCGCCGCGCCGGAGCGCGACTGCCGCGCCGCCTCTTGCCATCCGCCCACGATCGCGATCCTGGACCGGCTCGGGCTGCTGGACGATGGGCTGGAGCAGGGGCTGGTTTCGCCCGTGTTCCACTACCTCGACCGGGTCACGGGCGAGCAGGTCGGCCGCTTTGCGTTGCCCGAGATGCAGTCGCCCCCCGAGCATGCCTACGTGCTCCAGTGGGAGCAGTACAAGATCGCCGACACGGTCGCGGAACGGCTTGCGGCGGACCCAGAGGCTCAGATCCTGCGCGAGACCACGCTGCTGGGTCTCGAGCAGCAGGCCGACCGCGTGATCGCCACCGTGCGGCGCGGCGATGGATCGACCGAGCAGCTGGACGCGCCCTACGTGGTCGGTTGCGACGGCGGGCGCAGCACCGTGCGCAAGCTGTCTGGCATCGACTTCGAGGGCTTTACCTGGCCCGAGCGGTTCATCAAGATCGATACCCGCCACGACTT
The DNA here is from genome assembly GCF_902506425.1 of Novosphingobium sp. 9U. Taxonomy (NCBI): domain Bacteria; kingdom Pseudomonadati; phylum Pseudomonadota; class Alphaproteobacteria; order Sphingomonadales; family Sphingomonadaceae; genus Novosphingobium; species Novosphingobium sp. 9U. Next base: position 17,081 of record NZ_LR732540.1, read on the forward strand.
CACCACGCTCGGCCCCAAGATCAGCAACCGCAACTACTTCTCCGATCCGGACGAGTGGATGAACCTGTTCAAGGCGCGGGGCGAGGACGGGTCGGGCATGTGGCGCGCAGTCAGCCCGACGCTACCTGAGCAGGCGGACGAGGACCTGCTCTCGCCCGCGGCTATCGAGGCGCGGCTGCAGAAGTTCTGCCCCAAGCCCGGCACCTACGAGATCGTCACCGTGGCGCTCTACAACGTGCACCAGCGGATCGCCGCGACCTTCAACGAGGGGCGGGTGCTGCTGGCGGGAGACGCTGCGCACGTCAACAATCCGGTCGGCGGCATGGGCATGAACGGCGGCATCCACGACGCGATGAACCTGGCAGAGAAGCTGTCGATGATCCTGCACCACGGCGCCGAGGCCGAGCCACTGCTCGACCGCTACAGCCGTCAGCGGCGCAAGGCGCAGGTCGACGGCGTGCAGGCGCAGAGCATCGCCAACAAGCAGACCTTGGGCGAGAAGGACCCGGCCATCCGCGCGGCCAAGCTGGCCGAGATCGCGCATGCGTCGGCCACGCAGGACTTGCACGACGCCTTCATCCGGCGCGCCTGCATGATCGACAGCTACGCCGCCGCCGAAGCCACTCTCTGACCGGAGCCCTCGCCATGCAGACCGCCCGCCACGCCCGCCCCGCCGAGATCGCCGACTGGTCGCTCGAGCAGATCATGGACCGCTACGTCGCCCGCTTTGCGGATCGGGTGCCGGACTGGAACGCGTTCTCCGACGCCAGCATCGAAGGCTATCACCGCGCACAGCACCGCTTCATCGGCGCGGGTGCCTCGGGCAAGCACGACGATGGCAGCGTGGTGCCCGCGGGCAACTTCACGCTTTCGATCATGCTGGTGCCGCCTGGGCAAGGCAACGCCGCCCACACGCATGAGGTGGAGGAGGTGTTCTTCATCCTCCAGGGCCGCTGCACGGTGTTCGTCGAGGACGAGGCGGGCACCCGGCTTTCGAAGGAGCTGGGCCCGTGGGAGCTAATCTCGTGCCCGCCCGGCGTGATCCATGGCTATCAGAACGATACCGATGAGCCGTGTTACTTGCAGGTGGTTCTGGGGCGCGGCAAGCCGGAGGTCGCGGGATTTGCCGACCAGGCGCTGTTCGAGAAGCGTGAGGCGCATCTCTGAGGTGGGGGCGTCCCTGTCACACCCGTACTCCGTCAGTCCCGCGAAGCCGAATCCATCGCCTGGATCATTGGTTCGTCGCGCGCTGCTGCCCAAGCTGAGCGCGCCGCATAAGTTCGCCTCACTTCACCGTCAGCCTGTTCGAGAGCGCCAGGGATAGATCCGCCCTCGTGGGGTCGACGAAGGTAGGTTAGGTGTGCGCGCTCTCCGCCCGCATCCCTGTGTCGACCGAACGGAGAGGGAAGAGGTCAGCCTGCGACCTTTAGCTCCACGCCCGCCATGCCTGTCGCCCAGGTCGGCATCGCCTCGTAGAACACCGCTTCGCCGCCAGCGCCACCGGCCGCTGCTGCAGCGACGATCCAGGCGTTGATCTCCAGCCCACCATTGCCGGCGACCTCAAGGATTTCGGCATTGTCGCGCGCTGCCATGGCCGACAGGTCACCGGCCAGCACTTCGGCGAGGAAGGCCTGGTCCCAAGGCTCGTTGATCGTGCCTTCGCCCGGCATGCCGACCCAGTGCGACAGTCCGCCTGCGCCGAGCACGACCACCCTCTGCTCGCCCGGCAGTTGGTTCACATAAGCGCGCAGGACTTCACCCAGTTCGCGGCACTGTGCCGGGCTGGGCTCGGGATAGAACACGGTGTTCACGTAGAGCGGCACTGCCGGAATGCTGCGCGCGGGATCGACGATCCCGAGTGGGATCATCACGCCATGGTCGGGCTGGATGTCCTCGGCGGCCGAGATCTCGACACCCTGCGCGTCTGCGAAAGTCAGCAGCCCCGTGGCAAACTCAGGCGCGCCGGGGACGGGATCGCGCGGCAGGCCCATGTCGCCGAGCGGGTGAAAGGTCTCCGCCGTGCCAACCGCGAAGGGCGCCGGCGCCCCCAGGCTAAAGTTGTTGAGGTGATCGCTGGACACCACCACCAGCACGTCGGGCTCCAGCGCCCGGATGCGCCGGCCGATCTCGCGCATGCCCTGGAACACGCGCTCGGACTGCTCGTCGACCCCCTCAGGGCTACCGAGCTGGTGCGACATCGCGAAGGCGCCAACGATCTGGCCCATGTTATCTCCGGTCGAAGAAGTGGCTGATGGCGAAGAACGGCATGGTCGGCCGCCCCGACCAGATCAGCCACTTGATGACGTAGTTGCCGTGCACGCCCAGCTGCGAGATCTCGTCGCGGCTGCCTGTCAGGAGCACCGTGCGCTCATCCTCCGGCACTTGAAACCTGTCGAACAGCGCATCCGGTTCCGACTTCACCAGGGCCCGGTCTTCGGGATGGCGTACCAGATGCTCGATCAAGGCGTGGACGGCGACGCTCATGCCGCCGGCTTGCCGAGGAAGCGCAGCACTGCGCCGCAGAAGTCCTCGGTCTGCTCGATCATCGCCCAGTGGCCGCAATGGGGGACGATGTAGCCCCAGCTGTTGGGCAGCAGCTCCAGGAAGCGATAGGCGCGCGGCAGGATCGAGACGCCGTCCTGCTTGCCGTTCACCACCAGCACCGGCTGGGTGATCGTGGTCAGGCGTTCCTCGTCGTAGTTCAGCGTGCCCTTGCGTGTCTCGGCGTTCACTGCCTCCAGCGCCGCCTTGGCTGCCTCGTCCTCGAGCAGTTGGTAGCGGTACTCCACCATCTCGCCCTGAGGCTCGTAGCCGGGCGCGGTGAGGCCGACGATGACGCGGCGCATGCCCTCGCGCGTGAAGTCGTAGTGCAGGGTCGCCGCCAGGTTGGGCGAGGGCTTGGGTGGGATCGGCAGACCGGCGCTGCCCATCAGCACCAAAGCCGAGAGCAGCTCTGGCCGGTCCAACGCCACGCCGATCGCGGTCGCACCACCCATCGAGTTGCCGACGATCGCCACGCCGGTGAGGCCCATAGCGTCGAGGAAGTCGGCCATGTGGCGGTTGCGGCCGGGCTGGTCGTAGACGTAGCTTTCCGGTGATGGCTTGTCGGTCTTGCCGAAGCCGATCATGTCGGGCGCGATCACCCGAAAATGGGGCGCGAAATGCGCGAAGCAGTCCTTCCAGTTGCCCCAGCTGTCCGCGCCAGCGCCGCCGCCGTGCACCAGCACCAGCGGCGGACCTTCGCCCGCCTCCAGGTAGTGGGTGCGCACGCCATTCGCGTCGACGAAGTTCGAAGTGATCTCCATGCCCGTGCTCCTCAGCGCAGATCGATCTTCTGCTGGATGCCGCGACCATGGCGGCTGGCGAGGCGGCGCCAGGCGAGGATCGTCTCGTCCGGCTCGCACAGCATCTCGTCCACCCAGCCGTAGTCGTCGGCGTAGAACGGCTCGGTCACTTCGCGCGCCCAGATGTCGTCGCCGTTGAAGCCGTCGAGCGCGTGAGGCTTCCACGTCGCTTCGAACTCGTTGGCGAAGTTCACCTCGTCCGCGGGCGTCGGGCAGTGCTTGCCGATCGTCTGCACGTAGAGGTGGCGGTCGGCATCGAGCGGCACGTACCACTCGAATTGCGTCAGCCCGCCGGTCGGAAAGCTGTCCACCTTGAGTACGCCGGGCAGCCAGATCGAGGTCCCAACCGAAGCCGAAGTCCCCTGCACCTGTGCCGAGCGCGGTCCGCTGACCACGATCTCGCCATCGATCACGCCGTCCCAGACGGGCTTGTGCTGCGCGAAGTCGTCCATCACGCCCTTGGGGCCGTCCTCCTCCTCGATCAGCTGCACTGCGCCAGGCAGCGGCGTGTGGCCGATCGGAAAGTTGAAGGTGCGGAAGTGGCGGAGCGTCGTGTCCTTGTGGATGAAGATGTGCAGCGCGTCGAAGCCGTTCTCCGCGCCCAGGCGCCAGTTTGAGTTCACGACGCGGTGCTTGCCCAGGATCATGACGTCATCGTCGAGGAAGCCGGGCGGCACGTCCTTGGCAAGGTCGTGCAGCTCGTCCGCGTCGCCCAGGAACACGAAGATCAGGCCCTTCGCCTCGGTGGCCGGGTAGGTGACGATCTTGCGGCGGTTGATCAGCTTGCTCTCCGGCACCGCCAGGATGTTGACCAGCTCACCGGTCTGAAACCGGTAGGTGTAGCCGTGGTACCAGCAGGTGATCGTGTCCTTGGTGTAGCAGTCGGGCTTCTTCGACAGCGGCACGCCGCGATGCAGGCAGCGGTCGCGCATGGCGTAGACCTTGCCCTCGATCCGCTTGAGCAGCAGCCGCTCGCCCAGCAGCTCGATGACTTCCAGCTGGCCCTCGCCCAGCTCCTTGGAAAAGCGCACCGGGTACCAGTGATTGCGGAAGCCCAGCTTGGCTTCGACATAGCCCTTCCAATCGCCGACCATGCTGACGACTTCGGGATTGACCAGCGGCTCTTCGTTCATCGTAGTGTCCTCGGAAGGTAGGATTTTCAGCGGAAGGAGGTGGCGACAGTGCCAAGACCCTCGATGGTGGCGTGCACCGCGTCGCCGGGAGAGACGGGGCGCATCGGGCCCAGCGCTCCGGTCAGGATGACCTCGCCCGCGCACAATGGATGGCCGAGTGCGTGGCTGGTGCGCGCCAGCCAGGCCGCGGCATTGAGCGGGCTGCCCAGGCAATCGCGGCCATGGCCTTGCGAAACGGTCTCCCCGTTGATCGTCATGGTCATCGCGCAGTTCGCCAGGTCCAGTCCATCGAGGCGCCGCGCCGGTCCGCCCAACACGACCAGTCCAGCCGAGGCATTGTCCGCCACGGTGTCGAGAATGCCGATCTTCCAATCGGCGATGCGGCTGGCGACCACTTCGAGCGAGGGCACCGCGTAAGCGGTCGCGGCGATCACGTCGGCCACCGTGGCGTTCGCCATATCGAGGTCGGCACCCAGGATCAGCGCGACTTCGGCCTCGATCCGCGGCTGGCGCAAGTCGGCATGATCGAGCACCGCATTGTCGCCGAAGACCATGTCGTCGGTGAGATGGCCGAAGTCCGGCTGGTCGACGCCGAGCTGGCGCTGCACTGCGGGCGAGGTCAGCCCGATCTTGCGACCCACTACGCGGCGACCTGCCGCAAGCCGTCCCCCGATCTGCAGCAACTGCACTTCATAGGCCTGCGCGATATCCGCCAGGCCTTCCGCAACAGGCGCGATCGGCTGGCCTTGGTATGCCTCGGCAAGGCGCCGGGCGATATTCGCAGACGATTGTGAAGCAACAGATTCGTTCACGCTCTTCCCCTGTATTCGATATGATCGTATGACAAACATTCACCCTGCTTGTCGAGGAGGAAGTTCACGATGTTTCGCGCCACGTTGCAGTTCCAGGATGGCGGATCGTTCGAACTCGATGTTCCCGAGGGGCGAACGCTGGTCGAAGCCGCGCTCGAAGCCGAGGCGCCGCTGCGGTCTGACTGCATGAGCGGCACCTGCGGCTCATGCGTCGGGCGGCTGCTGCGCGGCGAAGTGACGCGCGACCCAATGGATCAGTCGATCGTCAGCGAAGACGAGGCGGCGGCAGGCATCTACCCGACCTGCCTGACCCGCCTGGGCTCGGACGCGCGGTTCGAACTCGATTACCCACTCGATCCTTGCCCCAGTCCGCCGACGCGCATGCGCGCAGAACTGGTGTCGAGCGAGCGTGTAGCGACGACGGTGTCACGGCTGGTGATGCGGGTGGACGATCCGGACGCTTTCCGCTTCCAGCCGGGCCAATACTTGCGGCTGCGCCCGCCTGGCCTGCGTGTAGCACGTGCCTACTCGATCGCTTCATCGCCGGCCTCGCTTCCGCTCGTCGAATTGCTGATCCGCCATGTCCCCGGCGGGCAGGTCAGCGGATGGCTCGACGGGGACGCTGCAATCCCCGGGGCGACGATGACCCTGCAAGGGCCGCTTGGCGGATTTGCGCTCGACGACCGGACCGGCCGCGCGGTGTTCGTCGTGGGCGGAACCGGACTCGCGCCGGCCATGGCGATGATCCGCGCCCATGCCGGGCGGCTGCCGATGCTGCTGTGCTTCGGCTGCACGCGGCCAGAGGAGCTGTTCCTCCATGACGAGCTGCGCGCGCTCGAGGCAGCGACGCCGGGCCTGGAGGTGCGCGTGGCGCTGATGGAAGGCGCCTCGGGCACCATCCGCGCGGGCACGGCCGTGGCGCTGCTCGCGGGCGATCCGGTCGCGGGATCGAGCTATCACTTGTGCGGCCCCCCGGCGATGGTGGATGCCGCACGCGCGGCCTTGCGCGCCGAAGGGGTCGGTCCCGAACGCATCCGCGCCGAACGATTCGCCGTCGGCGGCTGAGGCGGGACCGGCGCCTGTGAGCAACGAGCTGTCAGGTACTGCTCGGGACGGTCACCTCCGGCATGCCGACGGACTTTGCGTCCGCTGCTCTAAAGAGGTCGGTCGATCTCAAGCAGTTCCAGCGGATGGTCCAGAGTGCCCGTGCCGACGAACAGGCGGCTGACGCCAATATCCTCGGCCCACGCCACGCCGGTCGCTTCCGCTTCCTGGGCGGTGGCGAAAAGTTGCGTGTCGATGACCGACACCGATTCGTCGTCATTGTCCTGCGAGCACAACGCCGATGCGGTCAGCTTGTAGTTCCCGCCCGGCTGTTCTTCGATCCGGATGCAGTCGACATCGACGGGGGCCTGCTTGCCGATCGGTAGTCTGATGATTTCCATCGCGCGTTCCTTGCTGTCCCTGAGGACTAACGCGGTCGAGAAGTATCGGCTCCGGACGGAGTGGCAGCACGATGAAACGCGGCGCGCTCTGGAGCGTCAATGTAGTATCGCGAGCGATGGCTGACAGGCGCCGAATGTTCAGGACGGGCCGGAACAGGCGCTGGCGGAGACGCCGGGATTCGAACCCGGGGTGCCCCCTTAAGAGCACGACGGTTTAGCAAACCGCTGGTTTCAGCCACTCACCCACGTCTCCGGATGCGGCCTTGAGGGCGCGGCTATAGCGAGGGAGGTGGAGGGCGGCAAGGGGGGTGCAGGCGTGCTCCGGCATTCATGGGCACATTTCCGTCTGTCCTTGCTCCGCCTTCGGTTGGTCGCAAAACGGAGTCGGCCAATCGCCCGTTCATTGTTCGATCAGCCGCGATCTCGTTTACCAACGGTTGGGTGCGACCAAAGGCGATTGCCGATACGTCGCGTGCGCCGGCCATGGGCGCGGGAGGGGTTTGCGAAGGCCATGAACATCTTGACGTTACGATCACGCTGGGCCCGCGCCGTTGCGGCATTGGGGCTTGCCTCGATGGCGCTCGGAACGCCGGCTATGGCGCAAGTGCGCTCGGTCGATCCCGATGCCGCGATCGACGGCGATCTCTCGCCCGGCCAGAACACATCGGCACCAGCGCCGACGCGCGATTATCCAGCGCCGACGAGCTCGGCGGGCACTTCCGGCAACGGCACGCCGGTGGATACGACATCGGGCGCTCCCGCGACGACGACGAGCGAGCCGCCGGCTTCGGTGGACGATTGGAGTCCGCAGTCGATCGGTACTGAGGCGAACACGCCGCAGGGCAGCACGTACCGCAAGGACGACCTGATCGGCGCGGCCGAGGGCGTGTTCGGGAAGGGCGCGCAAGGACTTGCCAGCCTGATCGAGGATCTGCTGAAGAAGCAGGGCGAGCCCAACGCCTACATCGTCGGGCGCGAGGGCTCGGGCGCCATCGGTGTGGGCCTGCGCTATGGCTCGGGCACGATGCACCACAAGGTGGAGGGCACGCGCGCGGTGTACTGGACCGGGCCGTCGATCGGCTTCGACGCCGGCCTGAATGCGGCGAACGCCTTCGTGCTGGTCTACAACCTCTACGACACCGAGGACCTCTACAAGCGGTTCCCGGCGGGTGAGGGGCAAGCCTACCTGATCGGCGGCTTCCACGTCAGCTACATGCGTCGCGGCAACGTGGTGCTGATCCCCGTCCGCATGGGCGCGGGCGTGCGCCTGGGCATCAACGCGGGTTACATGAAATTCACGCACGAGCAGAAGTGGCTGCCGTTCTGAGGTTCGGTGCAGAGGCGCGGTAAGCCCGCCAGCCGCCCCTCCGCTGGAAAACCGCCACTCTGCGGCTTGCCGGAAGGGGCAGTGCACAGTAAGGCCCCGCCCGCCATGCTCAGCAACCTCAAGCAACAGCCCGCCGACGCGCTCCTGGCGCTCATCAAGCTCCACAACGCGGATCCGCGCGCCGACAAGATCGACCTCGGCGTCGGCGTCTATCGCACCGGGCAGGGCGACACGCCTGTGTTCGCCGCGATCAAGGCGGCCGAGAAGAAGCTGTTCGAGGAGCAGGACTCCAAGGCCTACCTCGGCCCTGAGGGCGACATGGCCTTCGTCGAGGCGCTGATGCCCTACGTGTTCGGCAAGGATACCGCCGACATGGGCGGCCGCATCGAGGGTATGCAGACGCCCGGCGGGACCGGATCGCTGCGCGTGGCGCTCGCGATGGCGAAGCGCGCAGGGATCGAGCGCATCATCGTCGGCGTGCCAAGCTGGCCCAACCATGCGCAGATCTGCGCCGACCTTGGCCTCGCCGTCGTGGAATTCAATCACGCCACCGCTGCCGGCCAGACCGATATGGACGCGCTGCGCGGCGCTCTGGCGCAAGCCGGCGCCAGCGACGCGATCCTGCTGCACGGCTGCTGCCACAACCCCACCGGCATCGACTACTCGCACGCCGAGTGGGACGAAATTGCGCACCTGGTCGCCGAGGCCAAGGTGCTGCCGATCCTCGACCTCGCCTATCAGGGTCTGGGCAACGGCATGGAAGAGGACGCCTATGGCGTTCGCCGCGTGCTGGTGGCCGTGCCCGAGGCGTTGATTAGCTATTCGTGCGACAAGAACTTCGGCCTCTACCGTGACCGCGTCGGCGCGCTCTACGTCATGGCCGCGGTGCCCGAAGACCTGCCGCGCTTGATGTCGAACGGGCACGTGCTGGCGCGCGCCAACTGGTCGCAGCCGCCGGACCATGGCGCTGCCGCCGTGCGCGAAGTGCTGGCCGATGAAGCGCTCACTGCGCAGTGGCTGGACGAACTCGACCAGATGCGTGAGCGGATGCGCCAGGTGCGCGCCAAGCTCGCCGCTGCCGGCACCGCTGGTGCGGTCGATCTGACGCCCATGGGCGGGCAGAACGGCCTGTTCTCCATTGTGCCGCTCAGCAAGGAGCAGGTGCTGGAGATGCGTGAGAAGCACGGCATCTACATGGCGGCATCCGGCCGGATCAACGTGGCCGGGCTGACGATGGGCAACATCGACAAGTTCATCGCCGCGGTGGCGGATGTGGCCGCCTAAGTATCGGGGCTGAGTACCAGATGGACCGGCAGCCGATCCTCGATGGGGAGCGGTTGCTGCTCCGCCCGCTTGTTCGCGAGGACTGGGCGGCGCTCTACGCCATCGCGTCCGATCGCGAGATCTGGGCTGGCCATCCCTCGCACGACCGCTGGCAGGAGCCGGTGTTCCGCGCCTTCTTCGAAGACGCGCTCGCAGGCGGAGGCGCGCTGGCAATCGTCGACAAGGCGACCGGCGCATTGATCGGCTCTTCTCGCTACGGTGGCGAGGGCGACGCGAAGCTATCCGGAGCCATCGAGATCGGCTGGTCGTTCCTGGCGCGCAGCTACTGGGGCAAGGGCTACAACGCCGAATTCAAGCGGCTGATGATCGCGCATGCGCTGGCACACTACGAGCGGGTCGAATTTCAGGTGGGCGCTGACAACGTGATCTCGCGCGGTGCCATGGCCAACATCGGTGGGCAGTTGGTGCCCGGCCTAGGTGCGACGTACGAGCGTTGCGGCGTCATGGTTCACCACGTGGTGTTCGAGATCACCCGCGAAAGCTTCGCGTTGGGGCCGCTCAGCCGCGCAGGCTCTGCATCCGCTGGAGATAGCGGGCGAGCACGTCGATCTCCAGATTGACTTTGTCGCCTTGCTGCAAGGTGCCGAGCGTGGTCACCTCTGCGGTGTGGGGGATGATGTTGACCGCGAAGTGGCAGCTGCCGTCGGGCTGGTCGGTCACCTCATTCACGGTGAGCGAGACGCCGTCGATGGTGATGGACCCTTTCGCCGCCAGGTAAGGCGCCAGTTCGTGCGAGATGGCGAAGCCGATCCGGCGCGAGTCGCCGTCCGGGCACACGCCCAGCACTTCGCCCACCCCGTCGACATGGCCGGTGACGATGTGGCCGCCGAGCTCGTCGCCAAGCTTCAGCGCGGGCTCGAGGTTCAGCGTGGTGCCTTCGTGCCAGCGGCCCGGCACGGTACGCGCGACGGACTCGCCCGAGATATCGACGGCGAACCATGCGTCGCCCGCCGTGCCGCCCTTGTCGACCACGGTCAGGCACACGCCCGAACAGGCGATCGAGGCGCCCATGGCGATGCCTGCCGGATCGAACGGGCAGGCGATGACGGCACGCAAGTCGCCGGATTGGCGCGCTTCGCGAATGGTGCCGAGGGCGGTGACGATGCCGGTGAACATGGATGCTGCCTTAGCCTCGGCGTGCGTAGACTTCCAGCGTGTCGGGCCCAAGCTGCCGACGATCGGTGAGTTGCCACTGCCCGTGCGCCGTGCTCAGCGTCGCTAGGCCGATGTTGCCGATCCCCGGCCGGCCACCACCGATGACGATCGGCGCGCGATAGATCAGCAACCGATCGACCGCGTTCGCAGCCAGGAACGCGGACGCTGCGCCGGCGCCTCCTTCGACGAACAGGTACTGCACGCCCATCATCGACCTGAGTGCATCGGGCGAACTCAGGGCGTGCCAGCCGTCGGGAGCGACCCCGCGCGTCAACACCCAGCGCTGCGGCGATCGATCGGCAAGTCCGGGCAGGCGCACATCGAGGCGCGGGGCATCGCTGCGCAGCGTCCCGCCGCCCACCAGGATCGCGTCGGCCCGCGCACGCATGGCATGCGTATGCGCGCGCGCGGCCTCTCCAGTGATCCACTGGCTTTCCCCGCTTGCCAGCGCGATGCAGCCGTCAAGTGAAAGCGCGAGTTTGAGGGTGACCTCCGGGCGACCCAGCCCGGTGCGGACGAGATAGCCCGACAGACTTTCCTTGCAGGCAGGGGAGGTGACCAGATCGCACTTGATCCCGGCATCGCGGATCCGAGCGATACCTTGCCCCGCGGTGCGCGAGTCGGGGTCCGCGCAGCCTACGACGACACGTGCCGGGCCGGAGGCGCAGACCAGATCGGCACAGGCCGGTCCGCGCGCCGAGATATGCGCGCAGGGTTCCAGCGTCACGTAGAGCGTCGCCCCCTGCGCTGCCTCGCCGGCAGCTTCGAGTGCCATCGCCTCCGCATGCGGCCGACCGCCGGCTTGCGTCCAGCCGCGCGCGACGACTTTCCCCTCGCGGACGATGATCGCGCCAACACCCGGATTGGGTCGGCTGAGCGGCCTTGCGCGAGCGGCGAGGCTGGCCGCGGCAGCGAGCCAGCGCTGGTCGTCGGTCACTGCGGTGGGGAAGCGGGGGCGGCAGGCGCGGCCGTCGGCTTGCCCTCTGCCGCGAGTTCCGCGTTCGCTTCCTGTCGGCGCTTGCGGATGGCTTCGAGCTCCGCCTTCTTCTCGGCGGCGTTCTGGGCATCGGCTTCGCGCGCGATCTTGTCGACGTCCATGCCCGACCAGCGGCCGAGCTCCTTGTACAAGTTGCGCACATCGGCATCGCGCCGTGCGCGATCGAGCGCCAAGGCCTCCTTGCGCTTCTGGTTGGCGATGTTCGAGGCCTCGATCTCGGCGTCCGTGCGATGCGCAGGAAAGACGGTGATGTATGTGACCTTGGGCGGATGATGCGGCGCGCTCGCCTCCTGGCCCATCATCACGTAGAACACGCCGAAGGTGCAAACTGCGGCAACAGCGGCGAAGCGCCAGCGGTTGCCGCCCGCCTGGCGCCAGACCTCGCGAAAATCGGCGATCATGCCGGTGGGCGATACGTCCGCCCACATTCCGGATCGTTTGAACAATGACATGGCGCCAAGATAGGGCATCGCGGCGGCCGGCGCCAGTTGCCGGAACGGTCAGCCGAACGGCTGGTAAAGCCCGCGCCCTTCGCGCTTGAGCCAGGTGTTGGCAGCGGCGACATCGCCTTCGAACATTCGATCGAGGCACGCGTGGAAAGCCGGTGAGTGGTCGAAGTGGACGAGGTGGGCGACTTCGTGAGCAACCACCGAGCGGCGTACAGCGTCGGGAGCCATCACCAGCCGCCAGTTGATTCGGATCGCGCCGTTCGCGGCACAGCTGCCCCAGCGGCGGGCCGCGTTCGATAGCGCCAGGCTGGAGGTAGGGCGTCCGGCAAGAGCGCAATAATGCTCCAGATCATTGGCCAGGAGCGCGCGCGCTTCGGCCTGGAGCCAGCGGCGCACGCGCGCTTCGATGGCAGTCTCGGGGCCGCCGATCAGGAGCATGCCTGCGTCCACGACCGGGCGGCGCCGCGCGGCGGGTTCGTGCCGGATCGCCAGCGCTTCGCCGCGAAAGCGGATGGTCGCGCCAGGGGCGACCGTCGATTTCGTGGGCAGAGCCGTCAGTTGCCGCTCCAGCCATTCGTGGCGGGAGCGGGCAAAGGCGAGCGCCTCGGCCGTCCGCGCCCAGGTCGGGATGGAGATGCGCACCTCGCTGCCGTCCGGAGATAGGCGCATGGTCATCCGCCGCGCGCGGTCCAGCCGGCGTACGACGATGGGCAGTTCGCGTCCGGCCACTGCGAGGCTCGGGACAGCGCGCGGGTCGCGCCGCAGCCAATCAAGCATCACGGACGAGCCGGCCAGGTTTCGGATGTGCTTGCTGCAGCCAGGATGTCGAGAATGTCGCCGCTGCTGACCCTGTTACGGGTGTCGCTATGAATGAGAAAGGCGTGGCGGCATCGCTTACCATCAATCGACGTCCCACGGATCGCCTTCGGACTCGATCTCATAGCCTTCCATGCCATCCGGCCAGATGATGTGTTGCTCCAGCGGCCCGGCCACGGTCTCACTGACCACCCGGTCGACGATCGACACACCGGCGCGATGCACTGCGTCACGGTCGCCCGAGATGAGGTAATGCCAGCCCGGCAGCGGCTCGCCCGCGGCGCGCAGGCGGTAGGCGCAAGTCTGCGGCAGCCAGTCCAGCGAGCCGGAGTTGCGCGCCGTCAGCCGCATGCAGTCGGGCACGAAGCGGCGCCGGTCGGCATAGCTGGAACAGCGCGCGGTCTTGAGGTCGAGCAGCTTGCAGGCGACATTGGTGTGGTAGACCTCGCCCGTATCGGCGTCCTCCACCTTGTGCAGGCAGCATTGGCCGCAACCGTCGCACAAGGCCTCCCACTCGCGCTTGTTCAGCGTCTCGAGCGGCCGCTCCCAGAACTGCGCGCGAAACTCGGAGCTGCCTATTTCACCCATGTGCCCAATTCCGCCGCGACGGCGTCGGCGCCCTTGTCGACCGGCAGCATGGCCAGCGGCTTGCCGTCCGGGTCCATGAGATACGCGATGCGGCTGTGGTCCATGAGGTATCCGCCTGAGCTCTCCTTGCCCTTGCTATAGTAAGCGGCGAAGGCCTTGGCCGCCACTGCCACTTGGGCCGGCGTGCCGGTAAGACCGACCAGGCGGGGCGAGAACGCGGCCGTCCACTGCCCGACGACCGCGGGCGTATCGCGCGTCGGGTCGATGGTGATGAAGATCGGCTGGACCTTCGCCGCGAGCGCCGGCTTGCTCTGGTCGAACGCGCTGAAACCCTTCATCAGCACTTGCATGTCAAGCGGGCACGCGTCGGGGCAGAAGGTGTAGCCGAAGTAGACGATGCGGTACTTGCCCTTGAAGCTGTCCCACGTGACCGTCTTCCCGTCCTTGTCGATCAGCGTGAACGGACCGCCGATCGCGGCGCCTTCCAACGGCGGGCGCTGCTCGTTGGCGGCGGGCTGACCGCCAGAGTTGCAGGCGGCAAGAAGAAGCGGGCTCATCAGGAGCGCGGCAAGACACAGGAGGCGATGGATCATGGCGCGGCGGTTCATGCTCTGCTAAACGCGCCGGTGCAAGGGCAGCCCTGCGGCAGGACTCGTGCGCCCTTGTTCCAAAACCGGGCGCGCGAAAAAGATGCGAAGGAACAACGAAGTGTCGAAGCTTGGCGGATCGCGTGCGGGACGGATGGTTCGGGCAGCGGTGATCGCGATGGTGGCAAGCGGGATCGGTCTTTCGGTTCCGGCGCAGGCCCAGTTCTCCGAAGGGTACAAGTTCCTCGAAGCGGTACGCAAGAAAGAGGGCGAGAAGGTCGAAGCTGCGCTCCAGTCCGGCGGCGGCACGATCATCAACACCCGCGACGTGACCAGCGGCGAATCGGCCCTGCACGTCGTCACCGCGCGCCGCGATCTTACCTGGCTGCAGTTCCTGGTCGCGAAGGGCGCGAACGTGAACGCTCGCGACGGGCAGGGCCGCACGCCGCTGCAGGTCGCGATCAACCTGGGCTGGCGCGATGGCGTGGGCGTGCTGCTTGGTCGGCAGGCCAACACCGAAGTCGCCAACGACGCGGGCGAGACGCCGCTGATCTCCGCCGTGCACCGCCACGATGTCGAACTGACCAAGCTGCTGCTGCAGGCCGGTGCCAACCCCGACCGTGCCGACAATTCCGGACGATCCGCGCGTGATTACGCGACACTGGACGGACCGAACAATGCGTTGCTCTCCGCCATCAAGACGGAAACGAAGCCCGGCGCCAGCAAGGCCAACAAGCCCACCTACGGCCCGTCGCTCTGAACCGATGACCACCGATCTCGCCATCTCGGGCAGCGAACCCCACCACGACACGTCGCTGGATGACCTGCGCCTTCGCCTTGCACCGTTGATCGCCGATGCCGCCGTGTTCGACGGCTGGAGCGCAGAGGCGGTCCGCTCAGCGGCGGAGCAGGCCGGGGTGGACGCAGACGTTGCGGCTTACGCATTTCGCGGCGGCGCGATGGAGATGATAGCCGCCTGGATCGGCTCCGTGGACCTCGCCATGGCACGCGCGCTGCCGCGGAGCGAAGTCGCCGCGCTGCCCGTGCGGGAACGGATTCGCCGACTGGTGCTCGCGCGGCTCGATGCGATCGCCGGGCAGGAAGAAGCGCTGTCGCGGGCAATGGCGATCATGGCGATGCCGCAGAACGTGGCTCGGGCCCTCAAGCTCGGCTGGAGCAGCGCCGACGTGATGTGGCGCCTCGCTGGCGACGTGGCGACGGACTACAATCACTATACCAAGCGCACGATCCTCGCGGGCGTCTATGGCGCGACCCTGGCCGTCTTCGCCGATGATCACAGCACGGGCAAGGCGGAGACCCGTGCTTTCCTCGACCGCCGGATCGACGGCATCATGCGCTTCGAGAAGACCAAGGCGCAGCTGCTGCGCCCGGCCGAGCAGCGCTTCAGCATGGCCCGCTTCCTAGGCCGCTTGCGCTACCCCGCACGCTAGCCATTTCCGCTCGCAGTTATTGCGAACCAGTTGCAATACCTTGCGCAATCTGGCAGCGGGCGATGATGACTCTCGATCTCCTTCCCGCCGGACAGAGCGCCCGGATCGTGGCTGTCGACTGGAGCGTGCTGGTGGACGAGGAGGCTCGCCGCCTGCGCGCACTCGGGCTGGATGACGGCGCTCGCGTGAAGGTCAGTCACCGCGGTGTATTCGGCGGCGCGGACCCCATTGCACTGGCAGTCGGCCGCATGACGGTGGCGGTGCGCCGGGCGCATGCGGCCGCGATGGAAGTCGAAGTCTTGTGAGCCATCTCTCGTGAGCAAGCCGCGCAAGATCGCGCTGGTCGGCAATCCCAACGCCGGCAAGAGCGCGCTGTTCAATGCGCTGACGGGCGCACGCCAGAAGATCGCCAACTATCCCGGCGTCACCGTCGAGCGAAAGTCGGGCCGCATGGTGCTGCCTTCTGGCGAGCCGGTCGAGATGACCGACCTGCCGGGCTCCTACTCGCTGGACCCGACCAGCCCTGACGAGGAAGTCACCGCCAAGGTGATCCGCGGGGAATTCACCGGCGAGTCGGCGCCCGACGCGCTGATCGTGGTGCTCGACGCGTCTAATCTGGAGCAGCACCTGGTCTTCGCCCAGGAGATCATCGCGCTGGGCAAGCCGACGGTGGTGGCGCTCAACATGGTCGACCTGGCCGAGCGCGACGGACTGGTCCTAGATCCGGTGGCGCTGGAGCAGGCCCTGGGCATCAAGGTCGTGCCCACCGTCGCTGTGCGGCGGCGGGGCCTGACCGAGCTTGCCGAAGCCGTCGCCCATGCCGAGCTGCGCCATCCCGGGCCGGGCCTGACTCAGCTGACCATGACCGAGCGACGCGTGGCGGCGCACGCGATGGCGGATGCGGCGATCCTGTCCGAATCGAAGCGTCATCGCCTGCACGCTCGGCTCGATCGCACGTTGCTCCATCCGTGGCTCGGGCCGCTGATCCTGTTCGCGCTGCTGTTCGTGGTGTTCCAGGCGGTGTTCGCCTGGGCGACGCCGTTCGCCGATGGACTGGAAGCGGGCGTCAACCTGCTGAACGCTGGCGTCAACGACGCGGTGCCACCAAGCCTGGCGCGTGATCTGCTGACCGACGGCATTCTTGCCGGCGTCGGCGCGGTCGTCGTGTTCCTGCCGCAGATCGTGATCCTGTTCTTCTTCATCCTGGCGATGGAAGCCTCGGGCTACATGGCCCGCGCCGCGTTCCTGATGGACCGGATGATGGCGCGGGTCGGCCTGTCGGGCCGCAGTTTCATCCCGCTGCTCTCCAGCTTCGCCTGCGCCATTCCGGGCATCATGGCGACTCGCAGCATCACCGATCCCAAGGACCGGCTGACGACGATCCTGATCGCGCCATTGATGACTTGCTCGGCACGCCTGCCGGTCTACGCGGTGATCATCGCCGCCTTCATCCCACAGCGCACGGTCGGGCCGGGCATCGGACTGCAGGGCCTGGTGCTCTTCGCGCTCTACATCGCCGGCATCCTGGGCGCGATGGTCGTGGCGCTGATCCTGCGCAGTTCCGTGACCAAGGGCGCGGCCAGCGGCTTCATCATGGAACTGCCCAAGTACCAGCTGCCCGCGCCCAAGGACCTCTTGCTCGGCCTGTGGCAGCGCGCGTGGATCTTCCTGCGCCGCGCGGGCACGATCATCTTCATGGTCACGGTCGTGCTGTGGCTGTTGCTGAACTTCCCCCGCGCGAGCGAAGGCCAGAACCAGGTCGACGCCTCGATCGCGGGCAAGATTGCCAATGGCCTGGCGGTCGTCGTCAAGCCGATCGGCTTCGATCGCGACATGGCGCTGGCGCTGATCCCGGCGATGGCCGCGCGCGAGGTGGCGGTCAGCGCGCTGGCGACGACTTACGCGGTCGCGGCTCCGGCCGACGATGAGGATGCGCAGGCGATGGCGCTGGGCGACCAGCTCAAGTCGCGCTGGACCCTGCCGATGGCTCTGGCCTTCCTGGCGTGGTTCGTCTTCGCACCGCAGTGCATGTCGACCATCGCGGTGACGCGCCGCGAAACGAATGGGTGGAAATGGCCGGCGTTCATGTTGGCTTACCTGTTCGGCCTTGCCTATATCTTCGCCGGAATCACATACTGGAGCGCCGTCGCCCTCGGCCTCTAGTCTCCCGCTAGGAAGAGAGAACAATGGCAGGCAGCGTCAACAAGGTCATTCTGGTCGGCAACCTGGGGGCCGATCCGGAGGTCAAGTCGTTCCAGAACGGCGGCCGCATCGCGAACCTGCGGATCGCCACCAGCGAGAACTGGAAGGACAAGAACTCCGGCGAGCGCAAGGAGCGCACCGAGTGGCACTCTGTCGTGCTCAACTCGGACGGCCTGGTGGGCGTCGCCGAGCGGTTCCTGCGCAAGGGCAGCAAGGTCTACATCGAAGGCCAGCTGCGCACCCGCAAGTGGCAGGACCAGTCGGGCAATGATCGTTATACCACCGAGATCTCGGTTGGCGGCATGGGCGGGGTGCTCACCATGCTCGATGGCGCCCAGGGCGGCGGCGGTAGTGGTGGCGGCTCGCGCGGCGGTGGTGATTGGGGCGGCGGTGGCGGCAGCCGCTCGTCGGGCGGCGGTGACGATTGGGGCGGCGGCAGCTCGCGCGGTGGCTCGTCTTCGGGCGGTTCGTCGGGCGGCAGCGACTGGGGCCGGACCGGCGGCTCGTCGGGCGGCGGCTTCGGCGACGACCTGGACGACGACATCCCGTTCTGATCGGAGCGCTAGAACATCCTCTCCCCGCAAGGGAGAGGACTTCACGTTACAACTTAAGATCTTTCAACGCCGAGAACGGGCTCGCGTCCTCGCCGCCATTCAGTTCGGGTCGTTTGCGGGCGTCGTCGGCTTCGGGGCCGGTCAGGAACGGATCGATCGCCAGGCCCAATGTCTGCGCCACCGCTTCGCCCAAGTCGAAGTGGCTGCCGGCATAGTCGATCTCGTCGAACTCCTCGGCGCTCAGCTCGATCTCTTCGTCGGGACCATACGTGCGCGCTTCCGGCACGAAGCGCACTTTGATCGGTTCATCGACCGAGACCGGCAGGTCCTCCGCGGAGACGGCGCAGGGCTGGACGATCTGGGCGCGGACGCTGCCGACGGCCTCGACCGTCCGGTCCTTGCGGTGGAGCACGACATCCGCCTCTAAGCGATCGACCCGCACGATCCCAAAGCGTCGCGCCAGTGCGGCACGCTCGGCCTCGCTGGCGTCCAGGTGCACCGCCTTGCCCTCGCACTGGCGCACGTCGAACTCGCGGGAGAACTCCGGCTTGGCGCTCATCGTGCGATCTTTCCCGCCAGCAGGTCGTCCGGGCTCGTGGCGTCGAGCTGGTGCCACAGCGCGAGCACGGCCGCGGCGAGTGCGGGCTTGTCGGCCTGGTCGATCAAGGTGACGTTGCGTTCCAGAACCGGCACCAGCGCCGTTTGCGGATCGCTGGCGGCCATGGCCTCGCGTAGTGCGCCGATCCGCCCGCCCAGCGTGCTGACCAGCTTGCCCATGCGTTTGCCGACGACCAGATCACCCACGCCCGACTGGCGCAACTGCCCGTCCATGTCCTCGACGAAGAGCTCGGTGAGGCGTGCTGCCAGTACTTTCAACTGTTCTTCCCGCTCCATCCGCAGCAGGACCAGGGAAAGCACCATCGTCACTGCATCGAACCGGCCGGGCACGGTGTCGGCAATGCCGCCTTGCGCATACCACGGCTTTTCGCGCGCGATCTCGACCGTGCGGTGCCAGAGCGGGCGAACCGGAGCGCGGTCGTCGGACGTGCGGCCCAGCAGGCGATCGATGAGGGACAAGGGACGGGAGCCTTTCGGGTGCATGGAACGAGGCGTTCAGGGGCAATTCAATCGAGCGGCCGCAACGGCCATTGCGCAGTCGGGTGCGTGACCGTAAGGCTCGAACCCGATTGATCTGGCCGAACGTCTCGGCCGATATATGGGCGGCAGGGCTGCTGGCAATGGCCGGCGCACGGCCGCTGCGGACTGGAGTGGGAATAATGCGCAGCTTCGGGCAGATGGCCTGGCTCTCCGTGGCATCGCTCGGCCTCGTGGCGGCAGCGAGTGGCTGCACTTCGATCACCGACCACCGCGGCTACATCATCGACCAGGCCCTCGTCGATGCGGTGCAGCCCGGCGTCGACAATCGCCAGTCGGTGGAAAAGACGCTCGGCCGTCCGACCTTCACCAGCCAGTTCGGCACGCAGGACTGGTACTATATCTCGCAGAACGTGAAGACACCGCCGTTCCGCCGGCCGCGCACCAGCGACCAGACGATCTATCGCCTGCGCTTCGATCCTGCCGGCAACGTCGCCGCGATCGACAAGCGCGGCATGGAGAAGGTCGCGCGGTTCAGCCCCGAAGGCGATAAGACGGCAACTCTGGGCCGCCATCGCGGCCTGCTGGAGGATCTGTTCGGCAACGTCGGCACCGTCGGTACTGGCGGCGGAGGCGCGGCACCGACCGGCGGTCCGAACGGCAGCCAGTGATGCTTACGATCGGCGCGGATTGAAGACCCGCCGCGCCGACATATATCCCCGCCATGGACAATAGCGGGGCGAGCCACGGCCTCATCCAGTGGCACGGGACTACCATCATCGGCGTGAAGAAGGACGGCAAGACCGTCATCGCCGGCGATGGTCAGGTTTCCATGGGCAACACCGTCATGAAGCCGAACGCGCGCAAGGTGCGGCGGATCGGCAAGGGTGAAAAGGTCATTGCCGGGTTCGCCGGCGCGACGGCCGACGCCTTCACCCTGTTCGAGCGTTTGGAGAAGAAGCTGGAGCAGTACTCCGGCCAGCTGACCCGCGCCGCGGTGGAGCTTGCCAAGGATTGGCGGACCGACAAGTACTTGCGCAACCTGGAAGCGCTGATGATCGTCGCTGATGAGACCGCGCTGCTGGTGCTCACCGGCAACGGCGACGTGCTCGAGCCCGAAGCCGGGATCGCCGCGATCGGCTCTGGCGGAAATTATGCGCTCGCGGCGGCCAAGGCGATCGACCAGTACGAGGCCGATGCCGAGGTGATCGCCCGCAAGGCCATGGCGGTCGCTGCCGACATCTGCGTCTTCACCA
Source organism: Novosphingobium sp. 9U (assembly GCF_902506425.1). Lineage (NCBI taxonomy): Bacteria > Pseudomonadati > Pseudomonadota > Alphaproteobacteria > Sphingomonadales > Sphingomonadaceae > Novosphingobium > Novosphingobium sp. 9U. The sequence continues at coordinate 37,636 of NZ_LR732540.1, forward strand.
ACGATCGCGTGACGGTGGAAACCGTCTGACCTCATCTCCCCTCCCGCTTGCGGGAGAGGGGTCGGGGGAGAGGGTGTCGAACGCTGCTCATCCCTCAACAATCTTCCCCCAGCCCTTCCCGCATGCGGGAGGGGAGAAGGACACAAGCATGAACTCCTCCCTCACCCCCAAGGCCATCGTCGCCGCGCTCGACTCGCACATCGTTGGCCAGACCGAGGCCAAGAAGGCCGTCGCCGTCGCACTGCGCAATCGGTGGCGGCGGCAGCGCCTCCCCGCCGAACTGCGCGACGAGGTCACCCCCAAGAACATCCTGATGATCGGGCCCACGGGCTGCGGCAAGACCGAGATCAGCCGTCGCCTGGCCAAGCTCGCCGACGCGCCGTTCGTGAAGGTGGAAGCCACTAAGTTCACCGAGGTTGGCTACGTCGGCCGCGACGTCGAGCAGATCGCCCGCGATCTCGTCGAGGAAGCGATCCGGCTCGAAAAGGAACGCCGGCGCGAGTCGGTGCGCGAAGCCGCGAGTAAGGCGGCGATGGAGCGGCTGTTGAACGCGCTCGTGGGTGACAGCGCCTCCGAGGCGACGCGCGCCGCGTTCCAGCAGCGCATCGTCGAGAACGCGATGAACGACACAGAGGTCGAGATCGAGGTGGAGGACGCCCCCGCCGCGCCGATGGAGATCCCCGGAATGGGCGGCTCGGTCGGCATGATCAACCTGGGGGACATCATGGGCAAGGCGTTCGGCCAGAACAACCTGAAGCGCCGCAAGATGAAGGTGCCCGCCGCCTGGGACAAGCTGGTCGACGAAGAGTCCGAGAAGCGGCTCGACCAGGATGACGTCAACCGCACCGCATTGGCCAATGCCGAGACCAACGGCATCGTCTTCCTGGACGAAATCGACAAGATCGCCGTCTCCGACGTGCGCGGCGGCTCGGTCAGCCGCGAGGGGGTGCAGCGCGATCTGCTGCCGCTGATCGAAGGCACGACGGTGGCTACCAAGTACGGGCCGATGAAGACCGACCACGTGCTGTTCATCGCCAGCGGAGCCTTCCACGTTGCCAAGCCCAGCGACATGTTGCCCGAACTGCAGGGCCGCCTGCCGATCCGCGTCGAGCTGAAGGCGCTGACCGAGGAGGACTTCGTGCGCATCCTCTCCGAAACGCGCGCGAACCTGGTGGCGCAGTACAAGGCGCTGCTCGAGACCGAGAAGGTCACTGTCGAGATCACTGCCGACGCTATCGCCGAGGTCGCCAGGATCGCCGCGCAAGTGAACGAGAGCGTCGAGAACATCGGCGCGCGGCGCCTGCAGACGATCATGGAGAAGCTGCTGGAGGAACTCAGCTTCGAGGCCGAGGACCGTCAGGGCGAGACGGTGACCATCGACGCGGGCTATGTACGCGAGCGGTTGACAGAACTGGCCGGCGACACCGACCTGTCTAAGTATATCCTGTAGGCTGCCAGCGACCGCTCCCGTCCGCCCGGGCTCGACCCGGGTCCGGTTGCGGCATCGCACAACATGGCATCACGCGGCCGGCAACCTCGTGGCATGGCGGAACAAGCCCGGGTCGACGCCGATCCCTTTCCTCAGCCCGGGTATGTGCTACGTCTCGTGCAGAGGAGACCAGCCATGCCAATCGAAGGCGGATGCCGATGCAAGCAGGTGCGCTACAGCGTTGAGGGTGAGCCGCAGCACACGGCCTTGTGCCACTGCTCCGACTGTCGCAGTTCCTCGGGCGCTCCGGTGGTAGCCTGGACAGCCTTTAACGCCGATCGATTCACCGTCACCGCCGGAGAGGCGCGCGTCTACAATGGCGCGGGCGAAGCATACCGGCACTTCTGTGGGAACTGCGGCACCGGACTGTGGTACGTCAACGAGCCGTACCTTCCCGGGATCGTCGACATCCAGACGGCCACCTTCGACGACCCCGAGGCGTTCGTCCCTGGCGCCCATATCCAGGTGGCCGAGGAGCTCTCGTGGATGAGGACTGCGCACGATCTTCCGCATTTCGATCGCTATCCGGGCTGAGCGCCATGTCGATCCCGCCCGACGACCGCCCCGTCTATCGCCTGCTCACCGGCAAGGACGACCGCGCCTTCTGCGAGCGCGTGTCCGAAGCGCTGGAGCAGGGCTGGCGGCTCTACGGCTCGCCATCGCTCCATTGGGACACGTCCGAGAACTGCATGAAGGCGGCCCAGGCGGTAGTGTGGAAGGATGCTGAGGTGATCAAGTAGGCGGTTCTGCAGCGACCAATCAACGCCACGGACGGGGAAGGTAGTGGGTTAGGTAAGAGTAGCCGCTTGTCAGGCCTACTCCGCCGCTTCCTCGAACTCTTCCTGCTCGGCCGCCTGCCGCGCCCACATCTCGGCGTAGAGACCATCGCGCCGCAGCAGGTCGAGGTGGCTGCCGCTTTCCGCCAGCTGCCCATCCTGCAGCACCAGGATCTTGTCCGAATCCGCAATCGTCGAGAGCCGGTGCGCGATCGAGAGGCTGGTGCGGTCCTCTGAGACACGATGCAGCGTCGCCAGGATGTCCTGCTCGGTTCGGGTGTCGAGCGCGCTGGTGGCCTCGTCCAGCAGCAAGATCGGCGGGTTCTTCACCAGTGTGCGGGCGATGGCGACACGCTGCTTTTCACCGCCTGAGAGCTTGAGGCCGCGCTCGCCCACTTCGGTGGCAAAGCCTTGCGGCAGTCGCTCGAGCAATCCCGTCAGCGCCGCGCCGCGTGCTGCGGCCTCGACGTCCGCCTGGGTCGCGTCTCCGCGGCCGTAAGCGATGTTGTAGCCAATGGTCTCGTTGAACAGGACCGAATCCTGGGGGACGATGCCGATCGCGGCGCGCAAGCTCGCCTGCGTCACCTGCGCGATGTCCTGCCCGTCGATCAGGATGCGCCCTGACCACGGATCGTAGAAGCGGAATAGCAGCCGCGCGATGGTCGACTTGCCGGCGCCCGACGGCCCGACGATGGCATAGCTCTGGCCCGCGGGCACCTCGAACGAGAGCCCCTTCAGGATCGTGCGGTCCTTCTCATAGCCGAACAGCACATTGTCGAACACGACCGAAGGCCGCTGGATCACGAGCGCCGGCGCGCCAGGCACGTCGGCGACTTCCTGCGGTTCGTCGAGCAGGCGGAACATCTCCGCCATGTCGATCAGGCCCTGGCGGATGGTGCGATAGACCATGCCGAGCATGTCAAGCGGGCGGAACAGCTGCGCGAGATAGGTCTGCACGAACACCAGCTGGCCCGCGCTGTAGCGGCCCTGCCACCAGCCATAGACCGTCCACGCCATCGCCGCTGCCATCAGCAGGTTTACCACGAGCCCTTGCGCGATGTTGAGCAGGCCGAGGCTGTTCTCGCTCTTCACGGCGGCATGGGCGTACTCGGTGGTGGCCTGGGCATAGCGCACCTCTTCGCGCTTCTCGGCGCCGAAGTACTTCACCGTCTCGTAGTTCAGCAGCGAATCGACTGCATGGGCCAGCGCCTTGCCGTCGAGCCGGTTCATCTTCTCGCGCAATGCGGTCCGCCACTCGGTGATGGCGCGCGTCACCCAAATGTAGGCGATCACCGCCAGCGCGGTCGCGGTGACGAGCGGCCAGCCGAAGTTCAGCTGGAAGATCACGCCGACCACCACCAGCTGCAGCACGGTGGGCGCGATGTTGAACAGCATGAAGTACAGCATCGTGTCGATGCTCTTGGTGCCGCGCTCGATCACCTTGGTGACCTCGCCGGTGCGGCGCGCGAGGTGAAAGCGCAGGCTCAGCTTATGGAGCTGTGCAAAGACGTTCTCGGCCAGGGAGCGGGTGGCGTCCTGGCCGACACGCTCGAAGACGATGTTGCGCAAGTTGTCGAACCCGACGCCTGCGAACCGCACCGCCGAGTAGGCCAGTACCGTCAGCATGACGAGCGTCAGCGCCTTGGGTCCGGTCGCGCCCATCGCGTCGATGGCCCATTTGAGCAGGTAAGGCAGCACCAGCTGCGAGGCGGTGGAGGCCAGGATCAGCAGCGTCGCCACCACGATCCGCAGCCGCAGCGCCGGATTGTCGCGCGGCCACAGGTAGGGGAGGAAGCGGGCGAGCGTCCGCCATCCGTCGTGACGGGCCTTGGGATCGCGAACTGCGGTATCGGGTGGCATCGCGGGGGTATGTAGGGAGGCGAGGCGCTCAACGCAAAGCGCTGCAAGATTCTCGCTCGTAGCGAGACTCAAGCGCTCACCGGGCTACATCGAAGAACACCTTGCGTGACGCAAAATCGATGGCGATGCGGCGAAACGATCGCATCTCGCGCATGCCCAGGAAGATCGCCGGCTTCTCCGCCAGCTTCAGCCCGGCAAAGGCAGGCGCATCGGCAAAGGCGATGAGGACATTGCTCACCTGCAGCGTATCGAGCTTGAGCTGGCGGGCGATGCCGAAGTCCGCAACCAAGGTCTGGCCGGTGACGCTGGCCAGCGAACCGACGCCTGCCGACTTCTTGCGCAGCGCTCGTTGCAAGGCGCGATTGCCGATCGTCCCTTGGGCGCCGGTATCCACCACCACGTCGACGCGCACGCCGTCGATCAGTGCATTGGTGAGGATCAGCCGCCCCGAGCGCCGGCGCGCGCGCACGACGATCTCGTAGCCGCTCGCCGGGCCGATCTCGCGCGGGGTGCCGATGGCGATGGTCTGGCGGACGAAATCGAGCACCACCCGCTGGCCTTGCAGCGAGTCGGTGCCGATGATCCCGTCTGCCCCCATGTGCCGCCCTTCGAGCAGCGGCACGACCAGCCCAGCAACCGATTGTTGGCCGAACGCAAGCTGCTCCACGTGCGCGGTAGCCACCTGGTTCACCCCCGCCACGCCGACGATGCGCACTGACGGTCCCTGCGCCAGCGCCAGCCGGCTTGCGACGGCAGTCGACAGCACGGTGCGCTGCGATCCAGTGTCGATGAGGAAGCTGTATGGTCCGGAGCCTTGCACGGCAACGGGAACGGTCATGCGCGCGGCCGCGTCACGTGCCGTCTCGATGAGGTCGATGTCCTCGGGCGCTGCGGTGGGGAGCGTCTGCTGAGCGCCCAAGATCAGGGGATCGGCGATCAGCAAGGCCAATGCGGCGGTCAGTCCCGGCATGATCTCCTCCGAGCCGCCCCGATCTACGCGGAGTCGCGCTGGGCATCAGCGTATCACTGCGGGCGCAGGAAAGCGAGGAAACCGCAAGCCTAGACGCGACGGTCCCGATTCAAGCAGCCCGCATTCTCAGCCGATGCACCAGAGGCTCCACCGCATGCCGCACCGTCGCTACCAGATCTTCGCGAGCAGGATGGCGCAGCACGAACACGCCCAGCAGCCACGCCGCGCCAGAGGCGAGCGCCGCCATCGCCAGCCCGGCGAAGCCCAGGGTCGCCGGGCTGCGCCACACGTGCGCGGCATAGAACGCGGGAAGGGCGGTCAGCACGGCCACACCCGCGCTGCTCGCGTAGATCCGCCGCATCACCGGCCAGCGAAAGCCGACCATCCGGTGCAGCCAACCCGCGTAGATAGCGACCCAGCCCAGGCCCCAGACCAGGCGCGAGGCGGCAGCCGCCTCCACGCCCATCGCGGCGCCGGCGGCCAGGGTGACGATCGACAGCGCCGTGTCGGCCAGGTTGAACCACAACAGCTGCTTGATCCGGCCGAGCAGGATCGGCAGGTCCATGTGCAACGGGAGCGCCACGAAGCAGCACTCGGCCAGCGCCACGAAGGCCAGCAACGGTGCGGCCTGCGACCATCCCGGCCCGTAGAGCAGCAGGATCACCGGCTCCGACAGCACCGCCAGCAGGACCATGGCCGGCCAGACGACCGCGCCGTGCGCCGCGACCACCCGTTCGTAGTAGGGCCCAAGCTCGCGTCCTTCGTCGCGCAGCCGGGCGAACGTCGGATAGTAGATCGCGCTGACCGCGCCGGCCACGAGGTAGTGCAGCTGCGAAGCGAGCGCGACCCCGCGGCTGAACAGGCCCGCCGCCGCCATGCCCTGCATGCGCCCGACGATAAGGTCGGGCGTGCGCATGCCCAGGCCTCCCGAAAGGTACAGCAGTGCGCTGCCCGATCCGAAGCCGACGATCTCCTTCATCCGCTCGAGCCGGACGCTCAGCGACAACGGCGCCGGCTGCCACAGCTGCGCTACGACCGCGCGCACGGCGGACTGCGCGATCATCGCCCAGGCCAATGACTCCGCCGAGAAGCCGGATGCAGCCAGCACCAGAGCGCACGCGCTGTTCGCTACAGCTCCAGCACAGTTGATCGTGAACGTCGCGCGAAAGTCGAGTCGTCGTGAGAGCAGGGCAACCGGCACCACGCTCCAGGGATTGAGCAGGTAGGAGGCAGCGATCAGCCCCAGGATGCCGAACAGCCGCGGCTCTCCGTAAAACCGCGCGACCGGCCAGGCCAGCGCCATGATCAGTGCGGCCACCACGAACGAGAACAGCACTGCAATTACAGTGCAGTGGCGTACGGTGTCCGGATCGGCAGTAGGATGGCGACCGATGTAGCGGGTCAGCCCGAAGTCCTGGATGATCGACAGGATCATCGCCGCCGCCAGCGCGACCGAGAACAGGCCGATCTCCTCGGGCTTCAGGAAGAAGCGGGAGATGACGACAGAGGTGACGAACTGCAGCGCGAAGAGGCAGTACTGGCTTCCCGCCGCCCACAATGCGGCCGAGCGCACGCTGCCCTGTCCCCGTCCGCTATCGGATGCCGCCTCGCTCATGACGAGGCGCCGGGCGAAACCGCCAGCGTCGCCGCGAGCCGCAGCGCGCGCACCGGCTCGCCGAAGCGCAGCAGGCGCACCACAGTGCGCCACATGCCATCCCGCCGGCCGCCATCGCGAAGATGCCGGATCAGCAGGTCGAAACCTTCCTCGCGCATGGCCTGGGCCGAGTAGAGCAGGCCAAGCGCCACTTGTTCACGCACCTGGCGCGACACGCCGGGACGCCCGAACAAGGCGTCGAGTTCGTCGATCGCAGGCAGGCGCTGCAGGCTTGCCGTCGGATCGGGCCGGCCGGCCTGGCGCTCTTCCCAGGCAAGCTGCGCAACCGCGGTGCCGAATTGCTGCTCGGTCGAATGGCGCGCAGAGACCTGCCCTGCATAACGGCGGTAACGCAGCAGCCGCTCGGGGATGTTGCCCAGCTTGGTGACGCTGGCGAGCCGCAACCACAGGTCGAAGTCCTCGCAATGGCGAAACGCGGCATGATATCCTCCGACGGAGCGCACCACATCGCGACGGTACATCGCCGCAGGGTGACAGATCACCTGTTGTCCTTCTGCGATCGTCGCCAGCACTTCGTCATGGGTAATGGGGTGGTCCGCGCCGGTGCGGAACATCGGCTCCCCATGCTCGCCCATGTCCTCGCTCCAGGAGCCGACGACGCCATGATCGGGATGTTCCGCCAGGAATGCGAGCTGACGCTCGAAGCGGACCGGCCGGCAGATGTCGTCGGCATCCATGCGCGCGATCACCGGGGCTTCGGCGCGCGCGATCAGCTCGTTGAGGCTTGCCACCAGTCCGCGGTTCTCGCGTACGATCGGTTTCACCCGGGCGTCCACCCGCTCGTAGCTGCGCAGGATGGAGGCGGTGGCATCGGTCGAGCCATCGTCTAGGATCAGGAACTCGAAGTCGCCGAAGCTCTGGCCGAGCACGCTGTCGATCGCGGCCGCAAGGAAGCGCTCGCCATTGTAGACGCTCATGGCGACCGAGAGTGCAGGGGGACGCGCCGGACTGGCCATGTGCCTCGTGGTATCCAGTGATCGGCGGCTCAGGTGACCGCCAGTACCTGCCTGCGCAGATACCCGTCTGCAGTAAAGAAAGGGTGAGGAGGCCGCTGCGAGGGACGAGGCACGTCTAAGGGCAGCGAGCCGGCAGGCGTATTCGCTTCATCGGCGGCCTGTTTGACGCTTACGGAAAGGAATTCCGGCCCATCACACCCTGGATTGTCTCCCAAACCCGCGCAAATCCGCCATTTCCGCATTCGCATGAAACTTTTTTGAAAATAGTGTTTGACCGACTCAAGTGCCCTCCATATATGCCGCTTCACCGGACGGGACGACGCCACTGAGTGGCTCCACTGCCTGGTCGCCAACATGACGGACAACTAAGTCCCCCACCTGAAAAGCGGGGGATGATTGGTTGTCCGGCTTTACTG
>NZ_LR732541.1 GCF_902506425.1 Novosphingobium sp. 9U
CTCCGTGGTGGAGCCGAGGTCGATGTGCTGGTGCGAGCACGGGTCTTCGAACTGGCGGAAGTTCTCCAGCGGCGTGTTCGGCCGGCACTGCACCTGGCCCGCTTGGGAGCCCTTCGGCATCACGGTGTCGAGCCACTTCAGGAACTCGATGTCCTGCTTTCCGGAGCCGAGGAGCACGTTCCCGCCGACGGTGTTGAAGTCCACGGCCACGGCCGGGTTCTTGCAGTGCAGCGACCCGGACTCGCAGTGCGTGCCGATCCCGACGCACGGACGGTTCATGTCGCTGATCTGCACGGAGCCGTACTTGTTGAGCGCCGCGACGAGCAGCTGCAAGATCCGGGTGTCGACCTGGCAGCCGTCCTTGGTCGTCCCGTCGACGATGGGCAGGATCTCCTGCTCCACCATCTGCGGGTGGTACGTGTCCGTGAAGGTGCCCTTCTCCCACGCAGCCTTGAGGGTCTTCGCAAGCTCGACCTGGTCGCCGGAGACGTCGCAGCCGGACGTGGTCGCAGCGCCGGTGACGGCAGCGACTATCTGCTGCGCGTCGGTCCAGAACTTCGCGTAGTGGTACGGGTCGGCGTTGACCTGCACCTTGTGGGCGGCGAGCGTCGGCTCGAGCGTCTCCCAGTCCGGCACCTTGACCAGCTTCGCCAGGAACGCCTTCGCAGCCTTCTCCGGGTTCCGCCGGTCGGCGCGCTCTCCGTAGCTGTCGTCCTGCTGCAGCACGCCGATGGTGGTGTTGTCGACGGCGTCGCCGTGGTTCAGGTTCGTCAGCGACGACTCACCCATCGCCGTCATCACGACGATGGTGGTGGCCTGCTCGTTGGCCTTCACCTCGTGCGCGGCTCCCACGAGACGTGCGGCCATCTTCACCTGGTCGGTGTCCCACGTGCCGACCTTCTTCGGGAGGTCCTTCGTGACCGCCGCGGTGTCGCCGGCGCCGGCACCGCACGCCGCGGCCGCGGTCGAGCCGCCACCGGAGGCGCCGAGGAGCATCCCGATGAACAGGACGATGACCGCCACGGCGCCGACAACGAACTTGACCATGTCAGTCGTCCTCGCCGGGGAGGATCGCGCGGAGCACCTTCCAGGAGCCGTTCACCTGGTTGAGCTGCACCGTGTACGTGCCGGCGTCGGTGGGGACGTCGACGATCGCGGCGCCGTTGGTGCCACCGTCCTCGAGC
>NZ_LR732542.1 GCF_902506425.1 Novosphingobium sp. 9U
GATGAACCTTGGAAGGATCACCCGCGAAGCTCCATCATGCGGCGGCACATGCCGACCGCGAAGACGACCATGCTCCCAGCAACGGCATCTCCAAAGCCCTCTTGCAAACGCCGCTATTAGACGACGAAGGGCCGCTTACGCCCACAGGCTCCCCAAAGCGGTCATTCCGCTTTCCACCAAAAAATTGATCACCGTTGTAATCCATTCTCACCCAGCGCTACTGAGGCGTCAGCGATTGCGAAACCAGGACAACTTTCTTAGCCGAGGCTCTTAGAGTCGCACATCAATTCATCAAACATCGGAACGGCCGTCCGTAGATGCTCGCGTACAACCAAAACGCAAGTGGGCATCGGGGTATGCATTTACAGAGATGTGAGAAAAGAATCGAGTAAAAGCAACGACTTTTGGCGGTTCTGTTAGTTCAACGCGAACCACTCTCCACAAGATGCACTCGGGTCCTTGAGGACCTTAACCGGTGCCAGCCCATCGGTACCATCGAATGCCGTGTTAGCGCACGCCACCCCCCGCTCCGGCCGGGACTGGAAACGTTGCCAGTGACGGCATGCGGACGTGTTTCAGAGGTGGTGAGTCCAAGCCGCCAAAAGAGCGGAGAGCATCACCTGATAGCCGCAGCTTTCTGCGACCAAAAAAGGGCGAGTCGGTGGTGAGCGCATCAACCCGCCGTGTGCATTTATTTGCGCAATGCGCTTGACCTGCAGCTCTACCGTGTGTACATATATGTACATGGAATGGAACAGCAGGCTCATCGTCAAGCGCCTCCAGAACGAAGGCTGGCAGCACGTCTCGACGAAGGGCTCGCACGCGAAGTTCCGCAAGGGTGAGCAGACGGTGATCGTGCCGCACCCGAAGAAAGACCTGCCGAGCGGCACCGCCTGGTCGATAGCGAAGATGGCGGGCTGGCTGTGACCAGCCCCATTCCGATCAAAGCGCTAAGGCGCTCTGCTCTCGGTAGTGAAAGGGAACCACGTGAAGTATTTCTACGCAATCATGGAGCAGGAAGGTGACAGCGCTTATGGCGTGACCTTCCCCGATCTACCCGGCTGCTTCTCAGCTGCCGATCGGATCGAGGATGTCCTGTCGAATGCCAGCGAGGCATTGGAACTTTGGTTCGACGACCAGCCCGAGGTCGAGCCCATGCGGATGGATCAGGTCAAGGCTGCAGCCGCCGATGCGCTGGCGGCCGGCGGCACTCTTCTAGCTGTTCCGTTCATCACGAACGATCACAAGGTTATGCGGGTGAACCTGTCGCTTGAGCGTGGCATCTTGGCTGCGATTGACAAGGCGGCTGGTGAGCGCCGCCTAACCCGATCGGCGTTCCTCGCTCAAGCTGCGCGTAACGAGATCACCGGGGCACATCAGTAGGCCAGCCGACGTCGTCAGCTTTAATGATAGATCAGCGAGATGAACAGGTCGCCGGCGCCGACGGGCGTGTTGTCGTTATCGGCCTCGAAAGCGGTCGCACCTTAGCCGCAGCCCGTGCCCAGGTATATGCCGGTAGGACTGAAGATCTCCTGCAGATCCGCAACTTGGCCCGCGGCGCCGGGCATCTTGAGGTAGATCGTGTCCGTGCCAACCGCCGGTGCCGCCGTACGGTTGTAGAGCTTGAACACCGCCTCACTGGTGTTCTTGTTGTGCGGGCGCCCGCCGGCGATCTTACAACCGCTCGACTTAACCGAGACCGAGTTCGTATCGGCGGTGCTGGTCCGCATGTACACGGTCTGCGAACCGTTCGGCCTCGGCGAGTTGAAGAGGGTGACGCCACCCATGCCGTTGGTGCTCGAGGGTAGCGCGGCCAGGCCAATGTTGCGTTCTGCACGGCAGGCGGCACGGAGCGTAGGAACGCGGTCACGGCCGCCGGATCCGAGGTGTACGCCGAGATGCGCGCACGCACGTAGCGAGACGTCGGAGGCAGGTAGAACAGGCCATTACCGGTTGACGTGTAAGAGTCAGTGCCGACAGCCGAGATCGCGTTGATCGCGGTCCAAGTCGTGTTGTCGTTCGAGCCTTACCAAGTCACGGTCCCGGCCTAGGTGCCGATCAGCTGAGCCGAGACCGCCTGGTAGCCCGTGGTGTCTGCCGTGAACAGGACAGCATCGACAGCTGCGCCTGCGGTTACTGCAACCGCCTTGCTGTCGGCGTACTTGACGTAAGAGCCTTCGGCATCGCCGGCGGCCGGATTGACATCGTTCGGGCTGGGAAGCCCCAGCCTGCCGGCCGGGAGGAGCGCTTCCGATCGACAGCCTCCAGCAGAGCGGCTTATGTGCCATCAGCGTCGACTTTGTTGCATCTGAAGGCCTTCAGCCCCTCGCTGAGCAGTCGTCGATCAGCTTCGGCCCTTGATAAGCCCCATTTGTCCGTAGCACCCTCGCATGGGCTTAAGGTTAGGCGCAGGTGTCGGGATGGGTATGGCCGGCATAGTAGAAGAGGGCTGTGCCGACGAGCGCTTTAGCTGATACCTGTTGCAGCACCCCATTGAGTAGAGCGGTAAATCGTGCGTTATTGCTGTTCGCATCGGGGAGCATCAAGGTTTCATCCTGCCTGATTCAGATCGCGAAGCCCGCCGTCGCGAGCACGAGCGCGACAACACCAGCTAAGATCCCCAGGACCGAATCCGGCGCGCCACGGCGCCGTCGTGGACGACATTTCGGGAATGCGCGATCCGGGTGCGACCGGCGGCGATGCCCTCTCAAAGGTCGATCCCCCCACAACAGCAGCATGGCCGCGATGACGACCACAAGCTCCCGCGGCGGCAGGTCGCCGATCAGCTAGGGGCATAGCCGTAAGCATCAATTTGGCGTCACGCGTCATGAGGCCCTCCGTTGGTCGAGAATGTGCGTTGGTGGTCTGCAGCGGGTTCGACCTCGTCGGGGTCCGGGCCGCGAAGCTGCTCCCAGACCAGCTCAGCGATGCGCCACACGGCAACGAAGGCCATGCCGGAGAAGAATGCGAGCACCCACTGCTCGAGCTGCTCGATGCGGCGCAGCTGGTCGGCCATCTCGGCACACCCTGCGGGAGTGCCCGTATTCGGGTCGCAGGCGTGCTCGAGCAGCTTTCGGCTTTGCTCGACCCAGTCGGTCCACACTGAAGTTCCTGCTTTGGTCACAGGCTGAGATCCAGGTTCTTCTCGGGCACGGGCAGCTGCGGCGTGATCGGCCCGCGCGGCTCGGCCTTGAGTGTCTCGCGATCGACCAGGGGCTTTGGTGGCTCAGCGGGGTTGTTGGCCGCGCCTCCCGGGTTGGCCGCTGCGGGATTGTTGGGCGCGCCGGCACCCTGCGGCGATCGTGCAGGATCGATCGACTTCTCGCCGATCGCCTCGAGGGCGCTCATCTTGTTGCCGGGGTTGCGCTCGATCGAGCGGACGAGCTCGGAGGCATCATTGGTGACGATGGTGATGTCCTCGCGAACGCGGGTCGCCATGACATGCGTCAGGCGCTCGTTGGACAGGTTGCGCTCGGCCGAGTGCATGACGCCGATGCCCTGGTCGGTGGTCATGCCCTGTGCCTGGTGCATGTTGATCGCGTAGGAGAGACCGAGCCGCTCCAGCATGCGGTCGCCATGAGCAAGGTCGATGACGTCGCACTTGGCGTTCTGCACCCGGATGACGTCGGCGCCCACTTCGAGGATCTTGGCGTCCTGCGAGCGGATCAGGTCACGGGACTTGTCGCTGTCGGTCCATCGCACCTTGTCACCTTCGTGGAGTTTCAGGCGCTCCTTCTCGTAGAGGGTCAGCGGGTCCCGATTGTCGTTCGGGTCAAGCTTGGCTGGGTCGAACTTGAGCTTGCGGCCGTGCTCGTCGACCAGGTGGACCTTGCCGTTCTTGTCGACGCGCTCCACCTCGTAACGGCCGCGCTCGAGCCCCGCTGGCCGCGTGCCGAGCATGACGGTCAGGACCTGGCCCGACCGGTAGGTCGCGGCATAGCGCAGCTCTTCGTGTACCGCGTTGACCTGGCTGAGCGTGGTGACGCTGCGGCCCTCGCCGGTGATCGCACCCTCTGCTCGCAGGCCGTCCTGGATGCGCTCATTGAGGTGGGAGCGGGCATCGCGGCCCGACGCGTAGACGGCGGTGCGGTCGCGGTCGTCGGCCGAAAGCGCCAGCCACTTGTCCGCCGCGACCGAGAGGTAGTCGTTGCCAGCTTCCACGATGCGCTCGCCGAGCACCTCGAAGGCCTCCCGGAACTTGCCGCTCCCGGTAAGCGTCGCCACCGCCTTCATGTGGTCGGTCTTCTGGCGCTGGCTGATCTCGAGCCGTGCCAACGACGGGTCATGGCTCTGGACCAGGCTGAAGGCCTTACCAGCGTCGATCGGCTGCAGCTGCTTGCGGTCACCGATCATCACGAGGCGGTCCACCTCGAGCGCGTTGGCGACCGTCACCAGGTTGTTCATCTGGTGGTTGCCGACGAGCGATGCCTCGTCGAGCACCAGGATCGAACCGCGCAGCGCGTTGCTCGAGGCATCATAGCGAGGCCCGCTGCCGGCGAGGGCGCCACGCAAGTGCTCGTTGACGAACGAGGAGACGGTCTGCGCCGGGATCTTCGCCTCGTCCTGCAGCATGGTGACCATCTTGTTGGCGAAGGCGAGGCCGATCACATCGCGGCCTTCTTCCTTGGCAACCGCCGCCATGGTCTCGATCAGGGTGGTCTTGCCGGCGCCGGCGACGCCTTGAACGACAACCGTTCGGTCGGTGGACGAAAGCGCCAGGATGGCGGCGCCGAGCTGCTCGCCATTGAGCGGGCGATCGCCGGCCACCGTCTGCAGGCGCTCGGTGGCTTCGCCTGCAGCCACGATAACGGGGCTGAGGCCTCTGCCCTCGTCGATGCCTCCGAGGAGTTTGCGCTCCTGCGCGATGTGCTCGGGCGTGGTCACCAGCGAGTAGGCGCCATCGTGCCGATCGGACTTGCCGGCGACCAACTGGCCGTTCTCGATCAGAGCCTCGATGCGGGTGTCGACGCGATCGAAGGTGACGCCCTTGATGCCAAGGTCCATCGCCTGCTTAGCAACCTGCCCGCGATCGAACGCGGCCTCGCGCGCGCCGAGGATCCGCACCGCGGAAGCAACCGCCATCTCGGTGCGCAATTCCGATGGTGTCAGCGTCGCGCGAGCTAGACGGTCGGTAGTGAGTGGGTCGGCCGGACGGAGATAATCGCCCAGAGTGGTGCGCAGGTTCGCGAAGAGCTCGCGCATCCCTGAGAGGGTGCCGGCTTCTCGTTCCGCCGAACGATCGCCGGCTCGGCTACGCGCCTCCTCCACCAGAGCCTTGCCGTCGAAGCCCATGGCAGCCGCGCGGTCGCGCCAATCGGCTGTCATTGCCTGTCGATCCTCGACGTTGATCTTGGCGTCGCGGGTATTCACGACGACACGATCCTGCGCTCGTGGGTTCGATACGCCGACTTCGGCAGCCTTTTTGACGACGTCCTCCCGCCGCTGGCTGAACGTCTCGAGGACGCCTTTGGGCACGCCCTGAATCTCGAACTGGCCGTGCTTGCCGGTGATCTCGGTTCGGTAGCCGATCTTCTCCAGCTCGGCCCTCAGAGCGGCGTGATAGGCCGAGCCGATGACGGTATTGTTCTTCCAGATCTCGCCGTTCCAGAGCGCCTTCCAGCCTTGAGCGGTCTTCGTGATCGCTGCGACGACGGCATGTGTGTGGAGCTGCGGATCAAGCTTGCGCGAGGTGTCGTGCTGGAAGGTCGCATAGACGAGATTGCCGGTACGTACCGGCTCACCCTTGCGGCCGTTGGAGTAGTCGCGAGCTTCGGCATACTTGCTCTCGATCATGCCCATGGCGGCGCGCACCGCCTTCTCCTGCGCCACGAGGATGCGCTGGTCGCCGGTGACGAGCGCGAGCACGCTGACGCTCTTGGGTGCCGAGAACGTCAGGTCGAGCCCGGCGCGGCGGTTCTCGGACGCATTGACGACAGTGCCATCAGGTAGCTTGCCGTTGAGCACGTTCTCGAAGTCGGCCTTGCTGACTTCGCCCTTGCGGCCGAGATCCTTGGCACCCGCTCCGCCCCAGGCGCTTAGGCCTTCGGCATGCTCGCCGGTGTAGTAATCGTCCTTGGCGAAGTAGCCGGCCGCGCCTGCGGCCGAGCCGACGGGGGCGATGGAGTGCATCGCCTAGAGCCCCACATCCATGCCGTCATCGAGATCGGGTTCGAGATCCCTTACGTGATCCTTGGCCTTCTCCCCGCCGACGTCCTCGGCGCCGATACCATGCCTTTCCTCGAACGAAATCTGCTGCTCGATCCGATCTGTTTCTTTCTCCTGTCCCGGCTTGTAGTCGCTTGGATCGCGGACCCTGTCGCTCGACTCCACTAGCCCCAGTTCACGGCTTCCGACGCTCGCACGACGCCATTGCGAGGCGCGTTCCTCGCGCGCAGGATCGGTGATCTTGTTTTGGCGGTCCTCCTGGTCATCGACCTTTGACGGACCATGCCGCTGTTCAAACAGATCGCGCGGCGCATCAGGCGCGTCGGGCTCGCCCTTCGCGGTAGACTCCACGCCGTCTGCGGGACCGCGCGCACCCTTTTCTGGCGGCTCGCCATCTGCCTTGGTGACCTGGACATTCTCTCGGCCACCTTCCTCCTCCAAGCCTTTTTTGCGGGCCGGCTTGTAGGCCGCCATGGTCATATCGGTCTTGCGGCAGAACGGCTCGGCGACGGCCGGATAGTCGCGCCATTCAAGCTTGATCCGGCCTGCCGGGAAGCCATCGGGGAACTTCACGAAGCCGTGCATCGAGGGCAGCTCCTTGATGTCATCGGGGATGACGAGTGGCTCGACTTCCTTGCGCGGCGTGAGGGTCGCAGCATCGCGCGTGCTGTTGGCGCCGTAGCTGTAGGCCTCGTCCATGCGGCGCACTTCGCGGTTGCCGATGAAGTCAGCGCAGACCTTGGCCGTGGGCATATCGGCGGTCTTCAGGATCAGCTTGGTGCCTGCGAGCGAAGTCAGGTGAACGGCGCCGTTCTCGCCGTAGGTTTCGGCCAGTTTGCTGAAGCTGTGCATGCCCAGGATGAAGGCACCGCCGAAGGCGCGCGCTGTCTGCAAGCCATGTTCGATCGCAGGCAGGCGGTGCAGCGCATGAACCTCGTCGAAGAGGAACCAGGTGCGAAGGTCGCGCGTGCGCGGCATCTTCATCAGCGCACCTACGGCAAGGTCCATCCACAGCGTGAGGAGCGCGCGATTGAGCGTGAGGTCGGCGTGCGTCGACGAGATGAACAGGATCGATCCGCTGCCGCCGCGCTCGACCATCCAGTCGTTGATCGAGAATGGCGGGGCGCCACCAGGAACGGGATCAGGCAGGAAGCGGATGGCCTGTCCGTTGGTGTTGAATACGGCACGGATGGACTCGGCCATGCGCGCCGCTTCCTTGGCCGTCAGCGGGTCGGCGATGGTGTTCTCGAGCATCCGGTGCACGGAGGCGAGATCGGCCTGCATGAGCCGCGCCGCGATCGCCCCGTTGCTGGTCTCACCGCGCTCGATCAGCTTCATGCACATTTCGACAAAGAGGGTGCGCGCAGCCATCGCCCAGAACGGCTCGGCATTGTCGCCTGAGCTTGGGATGAGGGCCGCCGCGGCCGCCATGAAGTCGGCATGGTTGTGGCAGTCGCTGAAGATCGTCCAGGGCGGACACCGGGTGTCCATAGGGTTCAGAATGAAGTCCCTCTCGTGATCGTAGAACGCCTCGACGAACGCGCCCGTGAGGTCGAAGATCACGCATGAATGGCCGCGGGTTCGAGCCTGGCTCACGAGCGCGCGCAGCTGGGTGGTCTTGCCCGAACCGGTGGTCCCGATGAACATCGTATGGGACTGCTCGAGGCGCCATGGATAGGGCACGCCGGCGAGCGAGTAGGGCACATGGAAACCGCGCCGTGCTCGGTCCTTAACCGTCAGCGCCGCGACCTTCTTGGGGTCCAGCGGCGGGTTGCGTTTGGCGCAGTCGTCGGAGAGCTGGCCCATGTTGTAGCGGCGGATCGCATCGATCAAAACCGGGCGCTCGACGAGCATCGATCCGCGCTCGTGATGCTCGTCCAGGATGTCGCTGCCGCGCTTGCGCGAGAACTCCACGAACCACACTGTCAGCGGCACCGTCAGGAAGGCTGCGCCAATGAAGGAGGCGAGGGTCAACCGGATGCCCTTGTCGACCGCGATGATGACATGGCTGTTGTATTTGACGCTCGCCATCGGGATCAGGATGAGGTCGCCGTTGGGCAGCTTGAGGTTGATGAGCTTGCCCGGAGCGAAGTCCATCATGAGCCAGAAGCTCGACCAGATCCGCATCAGGATCAGGCTTAGTTCCTGGGGCATAAGCCAGAAGTAGGCGATGCTGGAAAACAGGATGATCCAGCAAATCGCGATCACCTGCAGGGGCAGCTTCACGCCCTGCCAGGTCATCAGAACTTCGTGGGTCACGAGCTGCGATCCGCGCGTGAATGACCCGGAGTTTCGCACCACCTTTCCGCGTTCGGAGTGGTGCTTGAGCGGGGCCCGCTTCTTGTTGAAGCGGATGTCGTCGTCGTCCTTTTTCTTACGCATGGAACTTCTCCACGCGCTCGACTGCTAGGTCGAGAAGACGATCCGCAACCTCGGGGTGATCGCGCTTGATGATGATCTCAAGCGCGGCCTGCTGATACTCGATGTTGGCGATCAGTCGGTAGAGGTCGAGGCCGTGCGCGTTCTGCACGAACGGCAGCCCGAAACCTACGGCGAGCCTAAGACACTCTGATACGGATTTGCCTCGGGCCTTTGCTGCACTATCGAGCGCAGCGCGCTCAGCCGGCGTGAGCCGGACGGCAATGACCTGCCGATTGGCATTCATACATGCGCCTTTCGTACAAAAGGCGCCTGGTCTGTGTATCGCGATCCGGCTTATATCGCGGAAACGAGAGAGGGTCCAGCAAGACCGGCCATAATACAAAAGTATTACGTGCAAAGGTCAGAAAATCGCCGAATTCCGAATAAGTGCTGCCGCGTAATACAGACGTATTACGCTGCCACCAGAACGGCTAAGTCACTGCTCTATCGACCATTTCAGGATCTCGGATCCTTCGTGACAACGTGTAGGGTGTGCTTGTAAATGAGGGACTTCGCGCGGCAAATTTCTGTGGATTGATGGCGCCCCTCTCTGAGCAGATATGGTGTCCTGTGAGTACTCTAGGCGCGCAAGCCTGCGCGCCCGATTGCTCGGCTCAATATGTCAGTCACCGCCAAGTTCGCGCTCTGATCCGGTTTGGGGTCCAGTAGCCATCTTGAGCCTACCCACGCGAGAACCGGCTTCGCTTGGACAAACAGTTGGAAACCGCACCTTGTTCGTCCCAGTAGCCCCCTGCCCTACAACCATAACCATGGCTAAATGCCCTCGGCTATTATTGGGGATCGACACACGGGTGCCAGCGACGCGCCAGTGCAAAGCACGGGCAATGATCGACGTGACCAGCTTTCGAGTCCTGGGAGGAGGTGCCACAGTGTCTTACGCCGATCGAGTCAGTCTCGGGAGATAGGGCGGGCGCCAAGGCTCGCATCGAGCGCGATCTGGGATGCACCACTGGATGAGCGCGGAATATCGCGGCGATGAACCGTACTCCTCAGGCTTATCGACAGCATTTTTGGCCGTGCCTCCTCTGATCGCTTTTGTTGGCTTATTCTGGTCAATAGGCCCGCTCTAAGAGGCATGCGCTTGCTCACAAGTACGTCGGAATGACTTCTGTGGACGCCCCATCGGATGCAAGCAGTAAATTGGGGTACATCGGCACGTAGTCGGATGCTGCCATCTGTCCGGCCTCGATGTGCAGCGCTTTTGCTGCGGGCCAGTATGGGAGTTCGCGGACTGGATCCATTTCAGCAAGGCGCGCTTGGTTAGCGCTCTGCCATTCACTGGTTCTTCCA
>NZ_LR732543.1 GCF_902506425.1 Novosphingobium sp. 9U
AGCGATAGTCAAGCCGCACGCCAAGCGTACGCCGTCCTTCTCCCGAGACATATTGGAGATAGCTGCCGGCCGGCGCGAAGGTGATCGTCTGGATGCGCGAGACGAAGATCTTGTCGAAGATGTTGCGCCCGTAGACGCTCAGGCGCACCCGCCCATCAGCCGCGCCGATGCCGATCGACCCGTTGAAGATACCATAGGCGGGGATGATTGTGTTGGGGTTGCCCGCCACGGACCAAGCGCTGCTGCGATGGTAGTAGTTGGCGTTCGCGAAGAACTTCATGCGCTCGCTGAGGTCGATCGAATAGTCTCCGTTGATGTTGAAGGTCATTTTCGGAGCCTGGATCGACGGCAGTCCCGACACGTCGTTAACCGTGCCGGTGCCCAGCACGTAGCAGCCGCGGCCGGGTGCGGAGAGACGCGGCTGGCCGCTGTAGCAGGGCGCGAGGAAATCCTGGTACTTGGTCGGCGCATAGGACGCGTTGGCGCCCAGGGTCAGGTTGGGGGTGACCCGGGCGATGACTTCGCCTTCGATGCCGCGCGACAGCACATGCGGTGCATTGGCCAGCACCGAACGGGTGATACCGTCGGCCCCGACCTGCGAGACCGTGGTCTGGAAGTTGTTGAAACGCTCGTGGAAAAGGCTGAGGTTGACAGTCAGGCGCCTGTCGAACATCTGCGTACGGGCGCCGATTTCGTAGTTGACGACCGTTTCCTTGTCGACCGGCCGCAAAGATCCGATGGAGGTGCCCACCGCCGGCGCCTTGTAGCCGGTCGAATAGGTCGCATAGAACATCGCGTCCTCGAACGGCTTATACTGCAGGGTGACCTTACCCGAAAAATCGCTGGCCCTGCGCTTTGCGCTCACCGCTGCCGGCACGCTGCCCAGGAAAGTGTAGATCGGGTCGGTCGTTGGGAAGTAGCTGGCCTCCACCCGATCGCGCGTGAACCGCCCGCCACCCACCACGGTGAAGCGATCAGTTAGGTGGATATTGCCTTCGCCGAAGAGTGCGAAGCTGCGGATCGACGACGGATAGTTGGCGTCGGCAGCAACGAGTGCGGCAGACAGCGTGTTGGGCGGCAGGGTCATGTTGCGTACGCCGCCCGAGCGCTCCGCCGCATTGGTCTTGGCGTCATAGAAGAATGCGCCGACGACATAGTCGATCAGGCCGCCCTTCG